>JBEKKY010000005.1:0-27503 GCA_050010475.1 Acidobacteriota bacterium
GAATACAAGCCAGAACTGTTGCAGACTTTGGCGGAGCGCTCGCACCAGCAGAATCTTTTGATCGAAAAGCTGTCATTGCTGCTCGAACCTTCTCCCGACTTCATAAGACTGGCTATTAAGGACATCGAAACGCGCAACCTCACGGAGAAAATTGTTGAAAACTGGAAGCCGGTGCTCGAAGCGGCGATTAAAGAATGGGTGAAACAGCAGAGGCTTATGTCAGTTTTGCGCGATGATATAGTCGCCACTGCATCACCAATCGAGGTAACGGAGTGCGAATTGGTTGATCGGCACGGCCTACGCCCAAAGTTTTGGGCGACACTTTTGGAGCGGGCGAAAGTCCAAACTGATTTGCACGGAGGATTGTCGTCACAGGATTCCGGTTGGATCGCAACGACAGCCGGCAAACGAGGGCTAACATACGTTTATAAGGTCAACAAACACGACTCCAACATAGAGCTATACATCGACCAAGGCAAGGACAGCGAAAAAGAGAACCTCGCTATCTTCGATACACTAGCGCAGCACAAGCAGGCCATAGAAAAGGTATTTGGCGAGCCGCTCTCGTGGGAACGCCTTGAAGGCAAGAGGGCTTGCCGAATCGCTAAATACTTTGAGCTTGGCGGCTACCGCGATGAGGCAAAATGGCCTGAAGTCCAAGATGCAATGATCAAAGCGATGGTCCAATTAGATAATTGCTTTGCTCCCTTTATTGCTGAGGGACCCCACCGGGCTCCAGCAGTTTGGGGCACACGAGACTGAATAGCCATCTTACGGAAGGGATATTCATAAGACTCAAAGCAGCAGAATTGAGAAATAGCTCGGCCCAACTATTTCACACAGCCATAAAATACAAACACGCCCGCGCCTGCAAAATGCTTAAAAAATAAACATCGTCGGGAATCCCACACGTCAAAACCCCGTTTAAACCGCCCACAACCGACGACTTTTTGAGAACAGCTCTTATATCGATTTCAAAAAGATCTTTGATTGTGGTGGGTTTTACGCTAGATATCCATGCAGGAAATACTGGACCCGTGGCGAAACATCATCGAAAACACATTATAAAGATTCCTGAGGTGGTCTACAAAACAAGCTCCTGTGTCATATTTTAACTAATAACAATAAGTTAAAATACAATTGATATGCTTGCATAACACCTTTTATATCAATAAGATATAAAATAGCATCATTTTCCAATAAAAAATATGATATTCCTTAACATTAACTATTGTATAATATTAGCGTTGTTTGTTTATTTCAGGAGGGCAAATGGCAAACCCAACGCGATTGAAAGTGCAGCAGCAAAACCATCCGCAGCGCGGCTCCCGGATCAAGGTCGATCCGATTCGAGAACTGGCCGCAATCGAGTCAATTAAAAAGATGCTGGAATCAACCCCGCGCGATTATCTTCTATTCGTGATGGGCATCAATAACGGATTGCGTGCCGGGGATCTTCTGCAGCTTCATGCGGGATCATTCCGCAATGTTCGGATAGGCGACACAATTCCGATACGAGAGCAAAAAACAGACAAGCCGCAAGAAATTGTGATCAACAAACCAATCAAGCAAGCCTTGGTTCGACACTTCGAAGCCCTGAAGCCGTTGGATGAGGATTACCTTTTCAAGAGCAGGAAAGGTTCCAACAAGCCTATCACCGTTCAACTCGTCAATTTGCTAGTGAAGCGGTGGTGCAAGGCAATCAATCTCGAAGGGAATTTTGGGAGTCATACGCTGAGAAAGACATTCGGCTACATTCTGAGGCGCAAATACGGCGTGGGCTGGGAGATTATCTCTCGGCGTTACAATCACTCGTCTCCGAGTGTTACGCGTGCCTATTTGGGCGTTCAGGACGAAGAGGTGAATCAGGTTTTGGTTCAATGTGCGATCTGAAGGAGCTAACCTATGCAGCGAAAGCCGACTGAACCATTTTTATTTCAAAGCCATTTAATTGTACCAATCGGCGACCACTACCGAATCTATTTGCTGAATGGGAAACGAATGCGCCGAACTGCAGCGACAGCAGAGGCGGCATGTCAGTTGGTACAGTGGCTTGTGGCATCGAAGGCATCAACGATTACCTTGCAGCAAATCCGAAACCGTAGCGGAGTTGAAAGCAGGCCCGGCAGCTGTTAGAGCAGCAAACAGTCACGTCCAAACGGAAAGGAGCTAAATGAAATCCTATCGCAAGGTGATTGAAGTCAACATTCCCGCCCGAATGGCTTTCCTGAACATCACAGATCAGGTACAGGATGCCCTTCGAGACAGTGGGATCAAAGAAGGTTTGGCACTTATAAACGCGATGCACATCACTGCAAGCGTTTTCATCAACGACGATGAACCGGGCCTACACGAAGACTACGCCCGGTGGCTCGAACAACTTGCGCCCTTTGATCCCAGTCCTCAGCGATATCACCACAACCGAACCGGAGAGGAAAATGGCGATGCTCACCACAAAAGACAAATCCTGGGGCGCGAGGTTGTCGTAGCCGTGACCAATGGAAAGCTGGATTTCGGTCCCTGGGAACAAATCTTTTATGGCGAGTTCGACGGCAGACGTAAGAAGCGGATTATGATCAAAATCATTGGTGAGTAGGAGGAGGAACTATGAGATGGGCAGGTCTTATCAGGGTGTCCACGGAGAAACAAAAAGAACAAGGTGAAAGCCTGCAAACTCAGAAAACGTCGATTGAAGCCGCTATCAAGGCAATGGGCGGTAACCCGAAAGACATCCGATGGTATGGAGGGCAAGAGCACGCCACACCGGATTGGGAAAAGAAGGAGATTGCCCGGCTGTTGGCGGATTCCGCCAAGAATCTCTACGATGCGGTGAACGTCTACAACGCCAGCCGGTGGAGTCGCGACAACCTAGATAATAAGAAGGGACTGAAAACCCTCAAAGGCAACGGCAAGCGCTTCTTTACCCTGCAACAAGAATGGGACCTCTATAAGCCCGCCGATACCTTGTTTTTGGGCGTCAGCGCTGAGATCGGAGAATACCAAGCTCGGGAGCAGGCACGGGTATCGATTCAAAACCGGATCGAAAGGGCAAAGCGAAACATACCGACCTGTGGCAAACTGCCCTTTGGCCGTATTTACGATGGTCGCCGATGGGATGGCGCATTTGTTCCAGAAGACAAAAAAGCAGAAGGGTGGGATGTAGACAAAACCGTCGTCAAAAAGATGCAACGTGCGGCTAATCGATACATAGAGGGTGATAGCATCGAAAAAATTGCTCCCACGGTCGGCATGAAGATTTGTCAGCTTCACAAAGTTCTCAACAAGCGATGTGGCACTCAGTGGCCACAGCATTTCAGGGCAAAGGACCTCAACATAGATGAAACTGTCCTGACAACGATTCCACCATTGCTGGATGACGACACTATTGCAGCAATCCACAAGCGAGCCCCCCTGAACCGCAAATTCGCGCGGGGTTTTGGCAAATACAAATACCCACTCAGTCATTTGGTTCATTGCAGTGAATGTGGCTTTGCCTACACGGGCAATCCCAACCATGGAGCCAGAACATACCGACACAGTCATTTAAAAAAACATCCCGGCTCTAAATGGAGCATCCCCGCCGATCTGCTCGAAAATTCCGTGCTCATTGAGCTTGTAAGAACTCTTGGCGACCAAGAAGCGATACAAAAGGCCATTGAGGCCGCTACACCAAATGCCGAAAAAGAACAGGATCTCCATGACGAGAAAGCCCAGCTTGAAAAGGACCTGAAGGAAATTGCTCAAAGAGAGGCCCGCATTATGGAATTCGGTGAGCATGGCACTTACACTGAGGCTGTAGTCAAGGCGCGTTTAGATACGTTGCAAAGGGACCAAAAAGATCCCAAACAGGCTCGCTTGTCGGTTGTGGTTGCAGAACTTAAAAATATGCCAGACCCGGCAAAGATAAATCGGCTCTCTAAGTTTGCAACAGTCGTTGCCATTGATAATGCACGAAGCATGAACCCCAAAGATATATTCAAGAGGTCTTACCAGTGGAAGCGGGAATTCATCGAGCACACCTTTACAGGTGTGGATAGTGAAGGACGGCCATTGGGTGTCTATCTCAAAGCCACAGACAACAAAAAACAGCCTTGGGAATTGCAGATTCGTGGAGTTGTAGAAAATTGCTTGCTTGGATTGCCATTAAGTGATACATACTTAGATGAAGCGTTCGGGCTGGATTCGCAATTCGAGGACGTTACAGCCCGAATGAAAGAGATTAAATCCTCCATTACTAATTCTGCATCGCATTCACTAAAGCCAATCCTTCTTTGATACCGCTGTCTTTTAAAGCATCCTGCACTTGGCCGGTTATGTTCAGGAAAGCCATCCGGGTTGGAATATTGACTTCAATCACCTTTCGATACGATCTCATATTTGCCTCTCCAAATATCCGAGCCCAAGTCAGCGTAATCCGTAAAATCCGTGGCGTTTTTAGGATCTTATCCCAAGGAGGCCGGCAATTCTCTGTGCAGCGATACGAGCCCCGCCTTGCCGCAGTGTCAATTCGGGATCCGGCCTCGACCATATGCAGTTCAAGCTTTCCTTGAGATCTCCTGCATACAGTTTTGCGGTCGGGATATGCACGTGTTTCAGATACTTCCGTATCGACTCCTCCAGAATCGGATATTCGCGGAAGTCGCTGCGATCCGCATAAATCAAAGACTTGCGATTCACAATGCAATCCGAGAGAATGCCGAATCCGGGCTTGGAAATCACAACATCCGCCGAAGCAATCACATCAGAAAACGGGACCTGCTCGCGGTCGATGCAGTAAATATTCCTTCGCTGCCATTGCAAAGGGAAAACGGTAAGAAATTCGTAATCATCGATTGCCCCAACGCGCGTCAGGGCCTCTTCACTCCACTCCAAGGCGGTGAAAGACAGCAGCACCCATCTCTTCTCAGGATCGCAGCCGGCGAGAGCCGCTATCTCTGAGCGCCTTGCCCGGCCGGGACTTGCGACAAGCGGAATATCCTCGACGTGAGGAAATGCATTCATGTTTTCGCAGAACGGAAGACGAAGCAGCAGATCTGCTTTTGCATATTGTTCGCGAAACATTTCCACGATGGGGACCCAGCGCGGATTGCGCGGCAAGAAATCAGAATAGATCCAATCCCATCCGAAATTTCCGATTGCCACCCGCGGGATGCCTGCCATGGCTGCCGCCTCGATGGGAAGCCCGGGGATATCTGCGACGATCAGATCGATTCCCGCTTCGGCCAAAAAGGCCTGTTCCTGCTCCGCCATGTTTTTTCGTGTGGAGTAAAAACGTTCGACTTCTTTTAGGGTGGCATCGACATCTGCCCGGATTGAATCGAGCTGAATCATCCCGACATCGAAAGATTCGGCCCTGATCCGGTTCCTTGCGGATCCGCTCTGGTTCGACAGAAAGTCTGCAGGCAACTTGCTGACGATATGGACAGTCAGCTGCGGATAGAGTTCATTGATGGTCCGGATAATGCTGCAGGATCGCACACCGTGGCCATATCCGTGCGAGCTTATGTAATATGCGATGGACGGATGATTTCCCACTATTTGTTCACAGGGTGCACTTCAAGCCAGCGCTCAGCTCTTAATCCGGCCATGCAGCCGAAAGCCGCGGCAGTGATGGCCTGACGGTAATATCTGTCGTGGACGTCTCCGGCCGCGAAGACTCCCTCCATGCTCGTCTCCACGCCGTCATGTGTCACGATATACCCCTGCGGATCCAGGTCGATGACTCCCCGCAGGAATTCCGTATTGGGATGGTGCCCGATTGCCATGAAAACACCGGGAATTGGTTCCGTCCATTCCTTGCCTGTAATAACATTTTTTAGCGACACGGACTGAAGTACATCGTTTCCCTGGTATCCTGTGACGACCGTGTTCCAGAGAAAGTGAATTTTGGGGCTTTCCGCTGCCCGTTTCTGCATGATCTTGCTGGCGCGCAGCGCATCTCTTCGGTGCGCGATTGTGACTTTCGATGCGTGGTGAGCCAGAGTCAGCGCTTCCTCAATTGCAGTATCCCCTCCGCCGATCACCATGACTTCCTGGTTCCGGAAAAAAAGTCCGTCGCAGACGGCGCAGGCGGAAATCCCGTGGTTGCGAAATCTGGATTCATCGGGCAGTTGCAGCCATTGCGCGGTGGCGCCCGTAGCGATGATCACTGAGCGGGATTCGTGCCAGCCCGAGCTCGACCGGATTCGAAAGGGACCGCCAGGTTTGAATCCCACCTCTTCTACATCTTCCTCGAGAATTTCCGTACCGAAACGCAGCGCCTGCTTCTTCATGAGATCCATTAGTTCCGGCCCCTTTACTCCTTCGGGAAAACCTGGGAAGTTCTCCACATCCGTGGTGAACATGAGTTGTCCACCGGGAATTTGCTGCCCTTTGGGTTCCGAGGCCAGGAGAATGGGGGAAAGATTCGCGCGCGCCGTATATATCGCCGCGGTGTAGCCTGCAGGTCCGGAACCGATGATCACCACGTTAAGCATCATGCTGACACCTATAAGCTATTGAATTTGCATACATAACTGATTATAAGCGAATCGCTCGAATTTTGAAGTGGAAAGGAGCACCGGTTTACCTTGGAGTGCGCAAGCTTGCTTGCACCCTGAGAAAGCCGGCAGCAAGCTGACGCGCTTCACGCCTGCCTTTGCCGGAGAAGCGGCGTTCCCGACAGGGCTTGAAGACTGGCAAATAAAGTTGTAATACTCTGATCCGGATATTAACGCTCATTGAATAGGAGAAACGGTCGTGAAAAAGGACGAGTATTTCCAATATGTTTTGGATTGCTACAAGCCTGCTGAGAAGATGCTGAAGATGGTACCCACTGACAAATTGGATTGGAAGCCCAGCCCGACTTTCCTGAGCATGGGCCAATTGATTTGTCATCTTGCAGGCGGAATTGGCGCTGAGCTGGCCATGATGATCAACAACTCATGGCCGCAAATGGGGGACCTGGCCGAAGGCCTTAAGAATATGCCTTCATGCAGTGTCCAGGAAGCACTGGCAAAGCTGGAAAAGGACAAGTCTGTTCTGCGTGAGGTTTTGGCCGGAGTAACGGAAGAAGACTTCGCCAGCAAAATCGTGTCCGTTCCCTGGGGATGGAAATGCAAGATGGAAAAAATGGCACTCGACTTTCGGGAGCATTTTATAAATCACAAAATGCAGCTGTTTACCTATCTCAAATTACTCGGACTCCCCGTCAACACTGAAACGCTCTATTTCGGATAGATCAAAACAAGAATGGTCGTTCGGATCTTTGTAACCGGAGGAACCTTCGACAAGGAATACGATGAGCTGGAGGGCAAGCTCTATTTCAGAGACACGCACTTGCCTGAGATGCTTGAATTGGGCCGCTGCAAAGTGAAGGTGGATATCCGGACACTGATGATGATCGATAGTCTCGAGATGACGGACAAAGACCGGAGCGTCATTCTGGACAACTGCCTCAAATGCAAGGAGGACCACGTTGTCATTACCCATGGCACCGATACCATGGAAGAAACAGCACGAATGTTGGGCCAGGCTTCAATCAATAAAACAATCGTTCTTACCGGTGCGATGATCCCTTTCAAATTCGGCAGTTCGGATGGGCTTTTCAATCTAGGAAGCGCGCTTGCATTCGCGCAGACCCTGCCGGCCGGCGTATATGTTGCGATGAACGGCCGGTATTTCCAATGGGACAGCGTTCGAAAGAACAAAAAGACCGGGGAATTTGAGGAAAAATAGAATGCCTGTATTTGCGGGCCTTCGGGAGCTTTTGAGTTTTTCGCGAACACTCAGACGCTCGAAGGCCCGAATTTTTTTCTTCTTGGCTGCAGCGGTATTTCTTTCGCTCGGCGCAGCTTTTTCCAAAGAGCCCGATGGAGACTGGACGGAAAGGACGCTCAGAAGCCTTTCTCTGCGAGACAAGATCGCCCAACTGGTTCAGGTTAGGGTGCCGGCGAAATTCATGAACCGGCAAAGTCCGGAATTTCAGGCGATCAGGAATCAGATTCGGGAAAATCACGTCGGGGGAGTGGTTCTTTTTGCCGGAAACGTATATGAATCGGCAATTCTCCTGAACGACCTTCAGCTTCTTTCCAGATTGCCTTTGTTGGTAGCCGCTGATTTCGAACGCGGCGTTTCCTTCAGGATTTCCGACACGACCTCCTTTCCATGGACAATGGCCATCGGCGCCACCGGATCCGAAAAATATGCTTACGACCAGGGATTGATCACCGGACAGGAGGCCAGGGCTTTGGGCGTCCATTGGATATTTGCTCCGGTCATGGACGTCAACAGCAATCCCGATAATCCGGTCATCAACATCCGTTCATTCGGCGAGGATCCGGAGCTTGTCGCCCGGCTCGGCGCTGCTTTCATTCGCGGCGCGAAAAAAGGCGGCGTCCTGACAACCGCAAAGCATTTCCCCGGCCATGGGGATACCGCAACGGATTCTCATATCGGTCTCGCGGTGGTTGCATCCGATCTTTCCCGGCTGCAGGCTGTTGAATTCGTGCCGTTCAAAAGCGCAATCGACGCCGGAGTCGATTCGATCATGACTGCGCATGTCGCCGTCCCCCAGGTAACCGGCCTGCCTGAAGTACCCGCCACTCTTTCTTCGGAAATCCTGACGGATATCTTGCAGGGGACACTAAAATTCAGCGGCCTTGTTGTCACAGATGCCCTGGAGATGGGCGGCATCACAAACAACTACTGGTGCGGACTGGCTGCAGTTCGTGCTCTGAAAGCGGGCGCCGACGTTCTGCTCCTGCCCCTCGACCCCACAGTGGCGATAAATGAAGTGGAACGTGCCGTAATGCGCGGAGAGATTTCCGAAACCCGAATCGATCAATCGGTGCGAAAAGTTCTGAACGCAAAGAGCCGTATGGGATTGCAGCGCAGCCGGACGGTTTCCATCAGCCGAATCGGCGACATCATTGCATCGCCATCCGACGTACGACTCGCACAGGATATTGCCGACCATTCCGTCACTGCCGTCAAAGACGATCGACATTTGCTTCCCTTAAATCCGGTCAACGACACACGGGTGTTCAGCATCGTTCTTGCCTCAGACCTCGAGTCGTCTCCGGGCACAATATTTCAATCGGAAATGCGCCGGCACTTTTCTTCGCTCCGCACTGCATGGGCCAATGTGCGCATCTCAGAGGAGTTGCTGACAAGTATCGATAAAGCTGTATCGGAATCGGATCTGATTGTCTGTTCAACTCTGGCCCGATTAAATTCCGGCAGCAAAGATACAACCGCGATCCCTCAAGACCAGCGGATGATTATTGGAAGATTGATTGCATCCGGAAAACCGATGATATGGGTTTCCTTCGGAAATCCCTACGTGCTTCGCGTTGCGCCCGAGATTGGAACTTATCTGTGCACCTTCAGCTATTCCGATGTTTCTCAGATCGCCGCAGTAAAAGCGCTTGCAGGTGAAATTGAAATTACGGGCAGGATGCCGGTGTCAATTCCAGGATGCTCGAAGGCAGGTGACGGCCTGCAGATCCCCAAAGCGCCCATGACGTTGCAGCCGGCAACAGCAGAACTTACCGATCTGCAGCGAAATCAGTTTGAGGAAACCCGAGAACTTCTGAACTCCATTGTCAATGCCGGCATATTCCCGGGAGCGGAGCTTCTCATCGGTTACCAAGGAAAAACTGCACTCGATTTTTTCACAGGCAAGACAGGATATTCTTCAAATTCGGTCAAAGTCACGCCGGAGACTCTTTATCCGGCCGAATCTCTTTCAAGAATTATCGCCACCTCAGCGGCAGCAATGCTGGCGGTTGATGCCGGCTCTCTTCTGCCGGAAGCCCTGGTCCGCGACTATTTGCCCGAATTGGGAAACAAGGATAGTGCAGAGCTTCGGATTCGGGAGCTGTTGACGGAAAAGCCGGAAATTGATTCACGCGCGGACCTCGTTGAAAGAATTGTTACGCGGGCAACCGGAGTTCCAATAGAGCGATTCCTTGCCAAGAACCTTTTCGAACCTCTAAGGGTGAAGCATCTATCCGATTATCCTGCGAAAAGAACCGACAAAAAGACGGCAAAGTCTACAGATACCGGAGCATTTTGCAGTGCTCGCGATCTAGCCGTGTTTGCACAGATGCTGGTGAACAGGGGCATGTACGCCCACCACCGCTACTTCGAACCAGGAACCGTCGCCAAGTACACAGGTCCTCACGGCATGTGGTCTAAACCATCCACCACGGATTGGACCGGCAGTTTTTTTTCAGCATCTTCATTCGGACACATTTCCAAATCAGGTCCGGTTCTCTGGATCGATCCGGCCAAGCAGTTGTTCATCGTTTTCTTGACGAGCAACGGAATCTCCATGAATGGAGCAGAGATTACCGACGCGCAGAAGCGCCTCCTTGAATCGGTCCTTTCGCAATTAAAAAAAGGCGAATAAGCAGCACAGGAATCGGGAGCGCCGGGTCACCGAGGCACTTGCGTCCCTGCCATGATGCAGCCTAAATTTAGATTGGGTAAATTCAAACAAGATTCGTCATTCGTAATTTGTAATTCGTAATTTCCATGGAACTGCTTCCAATAGATTCTCATCTGCCTGAGATTATCTCTCTTCTGAAAAACACGAGTTCCTTGATTATTTCGGCCCCACCCGGAGCGGGCAAGACTACCAGAATACCGCGCGCGCTCTACGATGCGGGTTTCACGGAACGCGGAGACATTCTTATTCTTGAACCCAGGAGATTGGCAGCACGTTTGGCTGCAACGCGGGTTGCCCAGGAATTAGGCCAAAAGCTTGGCGAGACTGTAGGGTACTCGATCCGCTTCGAAACTGTCGCGGGCCCGCGAACCTGCATCCGTTTTTTAACCGAAGCCATTCTTGCCAGACGAATCCTTCATGACCCGGACCTCAACGGAGTTTCCGCAGTAATTCTGGACGAGTTTCACGAACGGCACCTGTCAACCGATCTGGCACTGGCATTTCTGAAACGTTTGCAGATGAAGAATCCCAGCCTGAAGCTTCTCGTGATGTCTGCCACGCTGGATGCCGAGCCAATCTCCTCGTTTCTGTCGAATGCCAGATCAATTTCCATTTCCGGATCGCCTTTCGAAATCCAGATTGAACACGAAGAACGAACCGACCAACGCCCTTTGTATGAAAAGGTCGCGTTTGCTGTGTCCCGCCTTTTGCGTTCCGGGCTTCACGGCGATGTTTTGGTATTTCTGCCCGGTTCTTCCGAAATCCGTCGTTCGGCGGAAGCACTCCAGCCGATGGTGGAACGCCTCGGGTTTCTGCTGTTCCCTCTTCACGGAGATCTTCCCTCTTCGGAACAACGCCGTGCAATTGCACCGTCAGAACGGAAGAAAGTGATTCTCGCAACGAATGTGGCCGAAACGTCCATCACAATTCCCGGGATTGCCGCCGTAATTGATTCCGGCCTTGCACGAGCAGCAAGTCACTCCGCATGGAGCGGTCTTCCAACCCTTTCTACCGTGAAGATCAGCAAATCTTCTGCAATTCAGCGGGCCGGCCGCGCCGGCCGCACTCAGGCAGGACGCGTGGTTCGTCTTTACACCCGACCGGATTTTGAATCGCGTCCTGATCGTGAGACACCCGAAATAAGGCGCGCCGACCTGGCCGAAACCAACCTGATGCTTCACGGTACAGGCGTTCGCGACGTCCATTCATTCCCCTGGTTCGAAGCGCCTCCAAAATCCGCCGTGGAAGCTGCCGAAACCGTCTTGCTTAGGCTCAAAGCCATTGACGAAGCAGGTCAAATCACCGACATCGGGATTCAGATGCTGCAAATGCCGATACATCCCAGACTGGCCCGCTTGATTATTGAAGGAAAAAAGCTGAAGGCCGCTTCGGAGAGCGTCCTTTTGGCAGCGCTTCTTTCGGAGCGGGATATCAGGCTGCAGAGCCGGGCAAACTTCGAATCGAAGCCGTCCAGAATGCGAGGCGGCTCTTCCGGCTCATCGGACCTGATGGAGTTATTGGACCGGTTTCAAGAGGCGGAAGCAGCAGGTTTCCTGCCGGAGCAAATCCTGAATCTCGGCCTTGATCTCGGAGCAATCCAAGCGGTCCGACGATCGCAGCACCATCTGCACCGATTGTTGTCTTTAAGAAAAAACGCAAGCGATCCCTTGTCGAAGGACGTGGAGGAATGTCTCCGGATCGCGACTTTGGCTGCGTTTCCAGACCGGGTTGCGAAGCGCCGCAAGGCCGGTTCACGCGAGCTTTTGTTGGCTGGCGGAGGATCTGCGATTCTTTCTACCTCCAGCGTTGTGCACGATTCCATGTTTGCCGTCGCCGTCGATGCCGAAGAACGGCGCGAGAGGACCGCTCATGAAAGGGTCCAGGCAATCATACGGCTCGCTTCCGCGATCGAAATCGAATGGCTCGCGGCGCTCCTCCCTGACGCTATTGTTCACAAAACGGAATTGATTTGGAATGAGCGTTCCGGAAGGGTTGATGAATCGAGTTGCACGTCATACGGCCAGATCACGATTGAAGAGAAAACCATTCCCGCGCCTATGTCCGACCAAGCTTCCCAAATCCTGGCGTCCGCGGTGCGCGCACGACAATTCTCCGTCTTTCGCGATCTGCCGGAGTTTTCCAGTTTTCAAGCGCGACTCTCACTGGTGGCAGCGAATTTCCACGGCGAAAAATTCCCTCCGATCGGGGATCGCGAGTTAAGGGAAACTGCTGAGCGTCTCTGCAAAGGGAAACGCAGTCTGGAAGAGCTCGCGCGCGTGTCACTGGTGGAAGCGCTTAAACGCGGGCTTACGGACCGCCAGCGATTGCTGCTCGACCGGGAGGCACCGGAGCGGATCAAATTAAAATCCGGCCGCATGGTGAAGATCCATTATGAGTTCACAAAGCCACCATGGATAGAATCCCGCTTGCAGGATTTTTTCGGAATGTCCGTGACGCCCACGATCTGTGACGGAAGGGTGCCGCTTACCGTCCACCTCCTTGCACCGAACGGGCGCGCGGTGCAGGTGACTGCGGATCTCGCTGGATTTTGGAAGCGGCATTATCCCTCGATCAGGAAGGAACTGCAAAGGCGTTACCCCAAGCACTCGTGGCCCGATTTGCAGACCGTGTAGAGGAGCGTCCCCTCTATTTCCCCATTGATCGGATACGCGTCTCCAGATCTATAGCGATCTTCGATGCATCGGTCTCCGCATCAAATTGGAGCGCAGGTCCGATAGTCACACTGACTGTGCCCGGGCGCGAGAATTTTTTGCGCGCCTTCTTCAATTCAAATAAACCGTCAATTCTGATGGGAACGACAGACACATTGAGATTCTTTGCCAGAATTCCGATTCCAGATCGAAAAGGATTTATCTTCCCATCCTGTGTTCGCATCCCTTCCGGAAAAACCAGAATCGAATAGCCCCGGTCGGCCGATTCTCCAGCAAAATCAAAGCTCTCGCGAAATCCGGTTTTCTGTGGCAAGGGAAACACATTGAACAAAGCGACGACCAAGCCATAACCAGCCTTCGCGATCCATCGTTTCACCAATGGGGTTTCCGGCAGGGGGTCTCTCATTTCCTGCAGCGTCTCACCGAGCATTGCCACTGCCAGGCGGTGCCTGAAGCGCATCGGCAAAGCTGCAAGAATGAATCCTATATCTAGCTCCGTTATGTGGTTTGAGGCGAAGAGAAGCGGTCCCTTCACATCTTGCAGGTTTTCCCGGCCTCGTACTCGAGGATAAGCCAACAAGAGCGTGGCCGGCCAAGTGAGCAGATAATAGACAAGAATTCTCAGGATAGCGAACGGCACACTTTGGGCCCACCAGGGATATCGGAGTTTGCTTCGTTGTGCTGCCGGCTGGCCGAGCATCCTTTCGAGGTCTCCCACGGTGTTTGCAGCAGTAAAGTTTGCTTCATCGAGATTGAGCTGAAACCGGTCTTCGAGCGCGCTAAGCAACTCAACCCTTTCAATCGAGCTCAGGTTGAGATCCTTTGCCAGGTCACTGTCATTCGAAATATTTGTGGCTTTCCGTCCCGTTATGCGGGTGATTAAATCAGCAAGCGCTCCGCCCGCCTGTTTTTCTCTGCCCGCTCCGCCAAACCTCGCTTTTGCGAATTCCTGAATCAGCGGGATTCTCGGTTTCTGCGTGGCTGTCCTCGGAAAGTCCTCTTCAGGCCAAACCAGCCAGCGACGAATGCGTTGATATTCCGCCAGGGATGCATTGGCACGTTGAACCACGGCCTCGGGATCCTTATTCCTGTTCTGGAAAACAAAAGCCGCACAAGCTTCAGCGTTCCCGTCCTGCTCCAGTCCAAACACGACACAGTCCCGGACTTCAGGCTGTTTGCGCAGCGCAGCTTCCAGATCTTCAGGATAGATGTTCATTCCTTCAGGACTGATGATTACGTTTTTCCGCCGACCTTTGAAGAAGAGGTTCCCTTGCTCATCCAGCGCCCCCATATCGCCGGTATAGAACCATCCTTCTTCCGCAGACAAGGTCTTAGCTTGCCCGTCCGGTGAGTAGCTTTTTGCGATGCTGTCTCCGCGAACGAGAATCTCCCCATCCGGAGCGAGCTTGATCTCACGGCCCGGCAAAATCTGACCGATGGAACCCTTGCCAAGCCTGAACGGATGGTTAATGCTGACAAGTGAAGTGGTTTCAGTAAGGCCATAGCCTTGAACAACCGCAAAACCCAGGCGTCCCCAGAACTGTTCCGAAGCGGAGCTGAGACTTGCCCCCCCGGAGATGAAAGCCCAAAATTTCAAGCCGAACTGTCTGTGAATTCGTCGAAACCGCCACCACCTCCTGGTGAAATGCTCGTCCCGAGCCGCCTGGAATTCTTTTCGAAATTCCTCCAAGCCACAGTTCGATTCCAGATCGCCTTCCACCTTGTCCCGGATGGCGTCCAGAATTCGGGGAACGGTCACTAGTACCGAGACTTTCTCCCTTTTGATCGTGCGGATGATCTCGGAAGGATTGAGCGTGTCATGAAATACGACAGTGCCACCCAATATCTGCGGGATGAACAGACCCAGAAATTGGCCAAACACATGACTAAGGGGCAACAGGTTCAAAAAGCGCAGAGGATGGAAAACCCTCTCATATTTCAGGTATTTGTTGATCTCCTGCTCCAGGGGCTCAAGGTTAGCCAGTATGTTTTTATGGGAAATCACCACCCCTTTGGGATCCGCAGTGGTCCCGGAGGTAAATACAATTTCAACCGTATCCTGGCTTTTCAAATGTTGCGCTGGAAAAGGAGCGCTGGAGTGCCGCGCCAGCACTTGCGGAAAGCGGTCAAATACCAGAATGGGCAAGGAAGGATCGATCTGGGGCTGCTCGCGCGAACAAATACAAAGCCGCGCCTCGACCTGACGACAAACGCGCCTGACAAATTCCAGGGATCCGATGCGATCCATCGGAACAACAACCGCGCCACGCAATATACAGGCAAAGAACGCGATCACCCATTCCGCACAATCCTCACCCCATAATAAAACTTTATCTCCAGGCCCGATTTCGCGTTCGAGCAATTCCCCCGCCAGCCGGTAAATTGCCTCAGCAACCTGTCGATACGACCAGCGCTGAACCCGGTACCCGTGCTTTTGCACATAGGCTCTCTCGGCGCCCAAAGCATAGAAATTTTCGACTAGTTGAGCGAGTGTCCGTTCCATTGACGATTTACGATTGATGATTGACGATTGAAACTATATGACCAGGTTTTAGGCAACCCATTGTATAAACTCTGTCGTCAATCGTAAATCGTCAATCAGATGGAGCGCACGTCGGAAGCGTCTATCTCCACGGAGACAGCTTGGCGGATCAGGTCGACTTGGATAATGAAACGGAACCTTCCCCGTTTTTCCACAAGGATGCCCTGAATTCCCTTCAGCGGACCAGCAATGACTTCCACCCGGGTACCGACCTGCATATATGGATACGGATCTATCGAGATGCTGGACTCCAGGAACCTGCGAACATACTGAATCTGGTCCTCCGGAATCGGCTGTGCATGTCCTTCCAGACTCACAAACCGGACAGCTCCCGGTATATTCAAGATTCTGAAACGGTTTTCCGGTGTGTCTATATGGTTTATGAAGATGTATCCAGGAAAAAGCGGGATCCAAATTCTTTTCTTGCGATCCTTCCACCGGCTGAGTATTTCGCGCATGGGCAGGAAGACTTCGACACTCCTGTCCGTCAACTCGCTCAGCATCTTTTTTTCAAAGCGGCTGCGCGTATAAAGCGCAAACCATTCAGGCTTTACAATTCCGTTTTCACTCGGCCGATCGAGAACAGGAATTGCAGGATCGTCAGGGCGATTAATCATGACTTCTGGTGACCATTAATAGACCATTCTTCCCCGGTAAAAGGCTGGAATGGAAATCCAACCCAGGATAACCCTTGGGGGGAGCCGGATTCCGGGTTGAATATATCTGCTGGCATTCGCACTGTCAAGCTAGCAGCCCGGCCAGGCTAGTTATTGATTCTTTGAGTCTTCGGATCTTCGAGTTACACTCTGACTTGCAAGAAGGAGCTTTGGAGGAAGTTGTGTCGATTGCCACTATCGCAGACGCTTCCGATCACCGGGCGATTGAAGCAGCTGCTCAAATAATCAGAAAGGGCGGGCTTGTCGCCTTCCCTACCGAAACCGTTTATGGGTTGGGAGCAGATGCCCAAAACCCTCTCGCGGTCGCCAGAATTTTCGAAGTCAAAGCAAGGCCTCGGATCGATCCAGTAATCATTCACGTTGCCGATCCGACCTCCGCACTCCAGTACGGGGCTTTTCCCGAAATCGCACAGCACCTGATCGAGCGATTCTGGCCTGGTCCTCTCACGCTGGTTGTCGACAAAACACAATTGGTCCCTCCGATAGTAACCGCAGGCTTGGACACCGTTGCGATACGCGTCCCCTCGCACCCGGCTGCGCTGGCTTTGATATCTGCTGCAGGAAGAGGTATCGCCGCTCCCAGCGCTAATCTTTTCGGCTATGTCAGTCCCACAACAGCTCAACACGTTGCGGATCAGCTGGGAGACAGAATAGATTTTATTCTGGATGGAGGCGCCTGCACGATAGGACTGGAATCTACAATTCTCTCTTTGGCCGGCAACGCCCCCTGCCTTCTGAGGGCCGGAGGCGTCTCGATTGAAGAGCTTGAAACGGTGATCGGGGAATTTGATCTGGCAATTGACGCACCGCAAAAGCCTTTGGCGCCGGGACAATTGAAGCGTCACTACGCCACCCGGACTCGACTGGTTATTTCCGAGCAGGGGAAAGAGGATTTGCGCCGCAACGAGCGGGTTGGGCTGCTGAGTCTTGTCCCGCCAGAGAATCCGGATCAATACGAGGCCGTGGAGGTTCTATCCACGTCCGGTAGCCTACAGGAAGCAGCGGCAAACCTTTTTGGAGCTCTGCGGCGACTTGATTCCTTATCCCTGGATCGGATTATCGCTCGGCCTGTTTCGGAGAAGGGGTTAGGCCTGGCGATCATGGACCGACTCCGGCGGTGTTCGGCTAGAGAATAGAAATATTTTAAAACTCAACGGGTTCCATGGATTGACTCCGGTTCTAAGAATCCGTGGAATCCGTGGAGTTTTTTCTTTATCGTGCTAAAGTATTTTGTACTGTTCTCGTGATAAGGAAGAGAGTCTTGGCCTTATGATCCTCGATTGCAACGAAATCATCAAAGACAAGCTGTGGGTGGGATGTTACTTGCGGCCTGAAGATGCGCGCCTGCTGCATCAACTGGGAATTACAACCGTTCTCAGCATGCAGAGCGATCAGGATCTGGAAACCTATAATATTTCGGAAAAAAAGCTTCTGAAGGCCTGCGCGCTCGTGGACATCCAATTCCATCGGATCCCTACTCAGGATTTTGACAAGTCTGCTTTCGCAGCGAACCTGTTGCACTGTATTGCAGAACTGGAGAAGGGAATGGCTCCGCGCTGGTCAAAGGTTTATCTCCACTGTACTGCGGGAATCAACCGAGGGCCGACGCTTGCGGCAGCCTATCTAATAAAAAACCATGGATTATCGGCCAAGGAGGCCTACGACTATGTTGTAGCGACGCGATCCTGCAGCCCTTATCTTGATATTCTGGAAGCCTATGAGGAATCTCTCAAAAGCGATCAAGCCGGTTATACGTCTTGATTTGATTCGAAACTCGGGATTCAAGATTTGAGATTGGAAAAGCAAAGCCAGCCGGAGTTGATTCCACCACAAAATATTGAAAGCGAATGATGGCACATTCAATCGGAACTCCCGTATTCTGGACCGCCTTTGTTGCAGTCGTTCTCCTCCTCCTGTCCATCGACTTGGGAGTCTTTCACCGCCATGCTCATGAGGTAAAAATACGGGAGGCTGTGATCTGGAGCCTGGTATGGATTTCCCTGTCGTGCTCCTTCGGTGTTTGGGTATACAGAACATTCGGCCATCAGCATGGGCTGGAGTTTTTTACAGGATATCTGGTCGAATATGCGCTGAGCGTCGACAACGTTTTTGTTTTTATCATCCTATTCAGTTATTTCGGCGTTCCTCCACGCTTGCATCATCGGGTTCTTTTCTGGGGCATTTTGGGCGCCCTCATCATGAGGGCATCATTTATTGTTGTGGGCGCCGCGCTGATTACCGCTTTCCATTGGCTCATTTACATTTTTGGCGCTTTTTTGATTTTCACCGGGAGCAAGATTCTAAGGGAGGGGGAGACGGAGGTCGAACCCGAGCGAAATCCGGTAGTCAGGTTTTTCCGTCGAATCGTGCCGATGTCGTCCGGGTACGAATCCAACCATTTTTTTCTGAAACAGGGGAGTAAAATCCTGGCAACTCCCCTCGCTTTGGTCCTTGTGACAGTTGAAACCACCGATCTCGTTTTTGCCACAGATTCCATTCCAGCCATTTTTGGAATTACGCGCGATCCGTTTATCGTCTACACGTCGAACATTTGTGCGATCCTCGGACTTCGATCCATGTACTTTCTTCTTTCCGCTGTAATTCGCCGTTTCATCTACCTAGGTACGGGCATCGGAATCGTTCTGATCTTTATCGGAATGAAGATGCTGGCAAGCAGGTTTTATGTAATTCCGATCGGTCCATCCCTTGCGATTGTCGGGGCCATCCTGGCCGGCTCGGTTTTGCTTTCACTTATTTTCCCTCAAAAAGACAAATAGAAGCCAGAATCGCATATAGGAGCGGCTTTGAAAAGTTGCTACTATTAGCTGTTTGTATGACTGGCTCAAAACTCCTGTAGCTACCGGCTACTGGCTTCTGACTTCTTGATATTGAGGATTCCCTTATGCCCAGAGAACCGATATCTCAGTTCTATTATTCGCACCGCCTGAAGCTTCATTTTTGGGACTGGGGCAATAACGCCAAGCCGAATTTAATCCTGGTCCACGGAGGAATGGACCATGCCCGGAGCTGGGATCGCATTGCCGAGGCTTTTTTGGACGACTTTCGGGTCATCGCACCGGACCTCCGCGGACACGGAGACAGCAACTGGGCTCGGGGAGCGATGTATAGTATAGCGGAATACGTTCTGGACCTCTCCGCACTTGCAGACATCGTCGGCCATTTTCCTGTTTCTTTCATTGGCCACTCCCTTGGAGCCGCTATTGTTCTGCAATATGCCGGCGTTTATCCCGACCGCGCACAAAAGGTGGTGGCGATTGAAGGAATCGCTCCGCCTCCAGGGGTGGAGACTCCCAGCCCGGCCCACGTGCGGCTGCGTGATTGGATTGAAGCAATGCGGGACTACGAGAAGCGGGTTCCACATCATTATCCTAGCCTCGAAGCTGCCTACGAGAGGATGCACAAAGCTAATCAATACCTCTCAGACGAAATGGCTCGTCATCTGACCCTTTTCGGCTCGAATTGGAATGCGGATGGGACACTGACCTGGAAATTTGACAACTTCGTGCGAGCCATTTCCCCTTATGCCTTTAACATGGATGATGCACGAGAGATATGGAACCAGATCCAATGCCCGGTTCTATTGTTTCGCGGGCTCGACAGCTGGACTGAGGACCCCCACAAAGAAGGACGTATCCGAGCAATTCGGGACCACCGTCTCATCAATGTGCCCAATGCAGGCCATTGGCTGCATCACGATCAGCCCGCTTTCTTTATTGAGGAGACGCGCAAGTTTTTCGGATTATCAAAGTAGGAAGAGGTATGCGAACCGCAGTTTCCGCATCAAACTGTGAACCCGTAAACGCGTAAATGTCTTTCAGGCGCTTTTCCTTAATTCGATTAATACCTGCCGGGCTACCGATTTGAGAGTAGAAAGTACGCCCTCACCCTTATTAGCAACGGCTTCAATGACTGGTTCTCCTTTAACAAGGAGCTGGTTTTTGAGATCCTCGACCGGCATGGCGCTTGGCAGATCCCGCTTATTCAGCTGCAGAACGTAAGGAATATTTCCGATGTCGAATCCATGCTCCATAAGGTTTTCGGCGAGGTTTGACACCGATTCCAGGTTGGCGTCGAGTCGCTCTTCTTGCGAGTCGGCCACAAAAACAACCCCATCTGCCCCCTTCAAAATAAGCTTGCGGCTGGAGTCATAAAAGACCTGGCCGGGAACGGTATATAGATGGAAACGCGTCCGAAACCCTTGAATTTGGCCAAGATCGATCGGGAGAAAGTCAAAAAAAAGCGTTCTTTCGGTTTCGGTGGCAAGCGAGATGAGTTTCCCTTTGTTTTCGGCGCTGGTGATCTGATACACGTACTGCAGGTTTGTGGTTTTGCCGCCCAGGCCGGGTCCGTAATACACGATTTTGCAGTTAATTTCCCTGGCTACGTAGTTTATGAAGGTCAACGCTGCTTCCTTGGGTCAATGTCAGTCAATAACTTCTCTACCCAATAGCTCCTCAATTTCCTCATCGCTGAATTGGGGAATGCTCATTACAGGTTCCGTTCTCTCTATTCTCCGCTGGAAATCACGAATCACATCTTCAAGCAGCAGGGTTGTTCGTTTGCATTTGTAACGGACCAACCCTGAGGACGCGGATGCATCAAATACCAGCACGAGCGAAAACCTCTTCAGAAGATCGGAGATGAAAAGGCTGCGACGGCGTCCCTGATGCACCAGGACTGAAAACTCCCTTTCGCCCACTATGTTTGCCAAACCGTCGGTTGCCGCCAGATTGGCGGCGGCCAGCGATGCCAGGGCAGTACAATCGATATTGTCGGCCGCCCCTGAGATAACAATTGGCTGGCCGCTCCGGTTGATTAGCAGCACAAGCTGAGCACGAAGCTCGCTTTGCATTTTGGATAGAATGTCCCTAATGCGTTGGAATTCTGTTTCATGCAAATTAAAGTTATCAGAGCTCACTTTTCGACTATCGGGCAAAAACAGTTGAAAACATAAATACTTAGGCTGCTTTTCTTCCTATGGCCCGTAGAACCACCCTCGGCCGCAAATCTTCCAAATTGCGGATACTCATCGACTCTAGCCGAGGTCTCGCTCTCTGAGGTGTCACTTCTAAAAGATCTTGCCCTTGACTTATCGTCTGATTTTTCCTAATAATAACCTCAAATTTTTTGAATCAACGGATCTCGCGGGGCAAGTTATTTACCTTTAGAGATTTACAGGATATTGATGGCGAGGGAACTGGCGCAAAAGAGAATTGGCGGACAAAAATCCCGAAAAGTGGTCCGTTCTATGAAAAAAACCAAGGCGAAAACGGCTTCCAAGATTTCCCGGAGCAGATCCACCAAGAAGAAGGTATCGTCCGGAAAATCCAAGCCCAAAAACGTCGTGGCAGTGAAAAAGGCGACAGCCCTGGCAGAGCAGCCTATTAATAAGGAAAGCAGAAAAATGCAAGCGGAATCCAGGAAAACAGCATTCAGGACAGGTGCTTCTTCCGCCCTCAATGAATCGCCGCGCTTGTTGCGCCAGACCAAGACTACATCCGCGGCCCTCGCACTTCTTGAAAAAGGGATCGAGTTGATTTTTAAGAAGGAGTTTAAAAAGGCGAGAACCGAATTGAAGACTCTATTGGAGACATACCCCGGAGAACTCGATATTCTCGCGCGGGCGCGCAGCTATGTACAGATATGCGACCGGGAGGAAGCAGCCCAGAAAAAACAGTCGATCTCCACGGATCAACTGTATGCTTTGGGTGTTTTAGAGCATAACAAAGCCAATTACGATAAGGCCATTTCCTACTTTCTTCAGTCGATCGAGAACCATCCCGGCGCTGACTATATTTATTATTCCGTTGCGGCTTCGATGGCGATGAAAGGAAATCTCGCCGGCTCTCTGGAAAACCTGCGAAAAGCTGTGGAATTGAACGAAGAGAGCCGGGTTTACGCGAAAAATGACGCTGACTTCTCTGTCCTGCAAGGGAAAAAAGAGTTCGCGGAGCTCGTCGGAATGAATCAGCCGCCTACCACCGAACCGCAATCATAAAAGACCTGAGGCCTCATCCCTTCTCTTGAGTCGCCATGATTAACTGCAGAAATTGTATTAATTGGATGGACGAAGCCCTTGAACAGATCGAGGAGGATCGCGGCGCCCACCCGCATATTTTTATGGGCTGCCGAATTTTCGGCTTTCTCGAGAACAACACGGACATGGAGAGCTGTAAGCATTATGTCGTCAGCGAGAACCTGTACACTATTTGCAGCTCATGCCATATCACCGTTCCGAAGGTCTGTGTCTCGCTGGGAGAGTGCGCCAACTGCACGGATACGGATCTCTTCTGCGTTGAATCCTGTATCGGAGGCGAGAGTCGAAAGTACTGCACTCACTTTGTTCGCCTGCATACCGAAGGAGTTCATCTCATTGACAAAGATCAAGTCTTTGATCTATTCCCTAGCCAAAGCATGCCCGACCAGGAAAAACCCTCCAACAGCGGAACCCTTTCAGACAGCAAAACAATAAAAGAATAAAACCAATTCCAGCTTTTCCCTTCCAGTTCTTGGCTATTCTTTTGGAATTCGCGAATGATAAAGACCGTCCGCGATCGCGCGCACGTCAATGGTTTTAGGAGAAGGGGCAACTTATTCTGAATTCCGAACTCTGTCTTCTGAATTCTTCCTGTATCCATGGTATTCCTGAAGGCTCCGGACAGTGAGCTCTTCACGGCGGAGGGTGCGGATGGCGTTTGCCGCAGCCGCAGCCCCTGAAAGAGTGGTAATACAGGCGACTCCATACTGGGTGGCGGCGCGACGAATTGCCTTTTCATCGTAATGGGACTGGCGTCCAAGGGGTGTGTTAATGATCAAGTCTATTTTCTTGCTCTTTATCAGATCGACCACATTGGGCCGGCCTTCTCCGACTTTGAAGATGCGATCCGCCTTTATCCTGTTGGATTGTAAAAACTCGCAAGTTCCGGCAGTGGCCAGAAGGTGAAATCCGAGATTCTTGATATCCTCAGCAATCGGGACCAGGTTCAGTTTATCCCTATCATTAACGCTGAGGAAAACCGTTCCATTGCGCGGCAAACGAACGCCGGCCGACAGTTGGGCTTTGGCAAAAGCGCTGCCGAAGCTATCCGCCACTCCCATGACCTCCCCGGTTGATTTCATTTCCGGCCCAAGGATGGAATCTACGCCCGGAAATTTGTTGAACGGGAATACGGGAGATTTTACAAAGCAGTGCCGTACCCGAAGTTCTTCGGTAATTCCCAGATCCTTGAGTTTCTCGCCTGTCATAACCCGTGCCGCAATTTTGGCGAGCGGAATGCCTGTGGCTTTGCTGACGTAGGGGACGGTGCGTGAAGCGCGAGGATTCACTTCCAGAACGTAAACCACCTCTTTTTGGATCGCGAATTGGATATTCATTAACCCAACCACCTGGAGGGCCTTTCCAAGCTTCTCCGTATAACGTTTCATGCGTTCCAGCAGCACTAGATCGATCATGATGGGGGGCAGGATACAGGTACTGTCCCCGCTATGAATCCCCGCTTCCTCAATGTGCTCCATCACCCCTGCGATGATCACCTGCTCTCCATCGCACAGGGCATCCACGTCATATTCAAATGCATTTTCCAGGAATTTATCAATAAGGACTGGATGCTCGGGCGACGCCTCGACGGCGCTGGTCATGTAATCATCCAGAGACGCCTGATCGTAAACGATCGACATGGCACGTCCGCCCAGGACATAGGAGGGACGGACAAGAACCGGATAGCCTATTTCCGTGGCGACTGCGCGCGCGTCTTCGAGGCACATCGCCGTGCCATTCTGAGGTTGAGGGATTTCGAGTTCAGCGAGCAATTGTCCAAATCGTTTACGGTCTTCAGCCAGATCGATCCGTTCCGGCGAAGTGCCGATAATGGGAACACCGGCTTCCTGCAACTTCAGTGCGAGATTCAGCGGAGTCTGCCCGCCAAACTGGACAATCACACCGTCCGGCTTTTCGACCGCCACGATCTCCATTACGTCTTCGAACGTCAACGGCTCAAAATACAGCCGGTCGGAGGTGTCATAGTCGGTCGAGACCGTCTCTGGGTTGCAATTCACCATGATGGTCTCGAAACCTGCCTCCTTGAGAGCGAAGGAGGCGTGGCAACAGCAATAATCAAATTCGATCCCCTGGCCAATGCGGTTCGGGCCGCTCCCCAGCACTATTATTTTTTTTTGATTTGTGGGGTTCGCTTCGCATTCGGTTTCGTATGTGGAGTACAGATACGGAGTGTGCGATTCAAATTCCGCAGCACAGGTATCAACCCGCTTATACACCGGGCGGATCCCGTTTATGTGACGCAGCTGCATCACCTGGTTGGCCGAAGGAACGCCGTCGCCAGACGGCTTCAGGAACTCCGCGATGTTCTGGTCGGAGAATCCTGAACGCTTGCATTGTCTCAGGAGATCCAGCGGCAGATCATCAATTCTGTGTTGCTGCAGCTTTTTTCCCAGCTCCACGATTTCACTCAGCTGGTTTAAAAACCACGGATCGATACCCGTCTGGCCGTGGATCTCCTCCAAAGTCCTGCTGTTTGTGGAGAGAGCATAATAAAGGTACGCGAGCCGTTCCGGAAACGGTGTTTGCAGGTTGTGGTCGAGCTGTTCCGGGAAGATTTTTTCTGAAGCAAGGCTCTTACCTTTTTCCAAAGAGCGCACACCTTTGAGCAGCGCTTCTTTAAAGGTTCGGCCGATCGCCATGACTTCTCCCACAGATTTCATTTGGGTACCCAACGTAGGATCGGCCTCTTTAAATTTCTCGAAATTCCATTTTGGAATTTTGACGACCACGTAATCGATCGTCGGTTCGAAGCTGGCAGGAGTCTTCTTCGTGATATCGTTCGGAATTTCATCCAGCGTGTATCCCACCGCCAGTTTTGCCGCTATTTTTGCGATTGGGAAGCCGGTCGCCTTGGATGCCAGCGCGGAACTCCGCGAAACGCGCGGATTCATTTCGATGACGATCAGCTCTCCGGTTTTCGGATGGACAGCAAACTGAATATTCGATCCCCCGGTTTCCACCCCGACTTTCCGGATAATGCGGATCGCCGCGTCCCGCATATTCTGGTATTCCTTGTCCGTCAGAGTCTGGGCGGGCGCCACCGTGATGGAATCTCCCGTATGAACTCCCATGGGATCGAAATTTTCGATCGAGCAGATGATCACCACGTTGTCCGCGAGATCTCTCATCACCTCCAGTTCGAATTCCTTCCAACCGATGAGCGACTGTTCGACCAGCACCTCGTGGACAGGGGAAATATCCAGGCCCCGTGAAACGATGACATCGTATTCTTCCGCGTTAAACGCCATTCCTCCACCGGAGCCACCAAGGGTAAAGCTCGGGCGAATGATCGCGGGAAGCCCAAGCGTCGTCAGATACTCCCGTGCTTCTGACAGGCTCTTCACAACACGCGACCTCGCCGATTTCAGGCCGATTTCCGTCATCGCGTCCTTAAAGAGTTGCCGGTCTTCCGCAATTTCTACGGCATGCAATTTCGCCCCGATCATCTCTACGCCATAGTGATCCAGTATTCCGGATTTTGCCAACTCAACGGAGACATTGAGTCCCGTCTGCCCGCCGACAGTTGGGAGCAAAGCATCGGGCCGTTCCCGGGCTATGATCGCGCCAATGAATTCGGAAGTGAGTGGCTCAATATAGGTCCGATCCGCAAGATCAGGATCGGTCATGATCGTGGCGGGGTTAGAGTTTACCAGAACAACTTTATATCCCTCGCGCTGCAGGGATTTGCACGCCTGCGTACCGGAATAATCAAATTCGCAGGCTTGCCCGATCACAATCGGACCGGAACCGATAATCAGGATTTTATGAATGTCGGTGCGCTTGGGCATGGATGTTTCCGGAACTCCAGCATGAGTTGCTTAAACTGTTCAAATAGGTAGTGCGAATCGTGGGGTCCTGGGGACGCCTCGGGATGATACTGCACGGAGAAAGCCGGTATGCTGCGATGCCGCATCCCCTCCAGGGTCTGGTCATTCAGATTCATGTGCGTCAATTCGACCTGGCCTGCATCCAGCGAATCAGGGTCAACGGCAAAACCATGGTTTTGTGCTGTGATTTCCACGCGCCGGGTAAGAAGGTTCTTCACCGGCTGATTCCCTCCCCGATGCCCGAATTTAAGCTTAAAGGTCTTTCCACCGAACGCCAAACCCATCAATTGATGTCCCAGGCATATTCCGAAAACGGGTACGCGGCCCAGCATCTTCCGGATGTTTGTAATTGCGTACTCCAGCGGTTCAGGATCTCCCGGCCCATTGGAGAGAAAAATGCCGTCGGGATCCAAGGAGAGCACTTCCTCCGCGCTGGTGAATGCCGGCAAGACCTTTACCTGACAGCCCGCACGGACAAGGCTGTTCAATATGTTGCGCTTGATTCCATAGTCATACGCAATGACTCTAAACCGCCCGGGATCGTCGAGATTCGCCGAACTCCGATAGAGGTAGGGTTCTTTGCAGGATACAGAAGAAGCCAGGTCGCAACCGAGCATGGTGCGAATCGATCTGGCCTTTTTTATCAGCTGGTCCGGATCGGGATCGACCGAGCTGATGATCCCGCGCATGGCGCCGCGGCTGCGGATATGCAGAACAAGCGATCGGGTATCCACCTCGGAAATGGACACAATCCCGTGCCGCTTCAAATAATCCTCCAGAGACTCCAGGGCACGCCAGTTGGAGGATACTGCGCTGAACTCGCGGGCCACGAATCCTTCAACCTGTGGCCGATTGGATTCCTCGTCGACTTCATTGGTTCCATAGTTGCCGATGTGCGGGTAAGTCATGACGACGATTTGACCGGAATAGGATGGGTCTGTGAGGATTTCCTGATAACCCGACATAGAAGTGTTGAAGACGACTTCGCCCGCAGTTTCCCCCACCGCGCCAAAACCCACGCCCGCATACGTACAGCCGTCTTCCAGTGCTAGAATTGCTCTCATTTTTTCAGGAATGATTTCTGTGTATGGCGCCGGCCTTGCAGGCTTGCCGCTACTGAATTTTCAAAACCGCACCGCCAAATTCTCTTTTTACTCCACCAGCCCTACACGTGAAAAAGGCCAGTAGCTGAAAACCGCTTTCCCGTAGATCAAATCGCGCGCAACAAATCCCCAGCTACGGCTATCATTGCTGGAATTTCGGTGATCGCCCAA
>JBEKKY010000006.1:0-32272 GCA_050010475.1 Acidobacteriota bacterium
GTTCGAATGGACCCGTCAAAAATGGTGCTGCCCACCTGAACTACAATTCCTCCGAGAAGACCCGGATCGGCCCGCAGCTCCACATTCACAACTTTGCCTGTTATTCCGCCAAGCCGGGCTGCAAGCTCCTTTAACTCCCTCTCCGACAGCGGTTCGGCAGCGGTTACCTGGGCAGAGACGATTCCTTTGCGCTCGTTGACGGACTTTAAATAGCTATCCCGAATCTGCTCAAAGAAGGAAATTCGGTTGTGCTGAAGAAGAGTGTGAAGGAAATTTGATGTAACGGGACTCACCGGATATAGCACCATCAATTCTTCAAGCAATTTGTTTTTGGCTTCACGCGGTACAGCGGGACTATAAAAGGCTTGCAGAAGGTCCGGAACGGCGCGGAAAATCTCGCTGTAGGTGGCGAGATCCGCGGTGACATTCGGTTCGATGTTTTCTTCGAATACGACTTCCGCCAGCGACCTGGCGTAACGTCCGAGAACCGCAGAGGGTATCATTCCTTCCCTTCCAATTTTATGACAAACCGCGAAAAAATCCGCTGGCGATCGACTTCGGTGATTTCGCCCCGAATCTTTTCCTCCGCCAACTTCACCGAGAGTTCCGCCACGTGTAACTTCAGTTCTTGCTGCGCTGCCCGCGTGATTCCCTCAATCTCCTGCTTCGACCGTTCAATGATCTTTTCCGCGTCCTGCTCGGCTGCCGTCAATAAGCGCCGGTATTCCTCTTGAGCTTCCTTCTCGGCCGCAATCTTTATTTCCCGGATTTCGTCATCAAGGCGGCTCATTCGCGATTCCATTTCGGCCAGCTTGGTTTCTGCTTCCTTGCGGGCCCTCTGCGCCTCTGCAAGCTGCTCATGAATTTCCTGCGTTCTGCTGGAGAAAAAATTCGCCAATGGCTTGCGCGCGACCCATACCAGAACGGCGACTACAAGAATCAGGTTGGCGAATTTGCCGATACCCAGCCAGATTCCCCATTTGTTCCCCTCTTCAGCCGCAAAGGCGATCTCGGGCAAGACGGCCTTTCCGGCAGTCAGCAGCATCATGGATACGAGAACCCGAGCGCTTGGGGTATTCATTCAACGATCACCTGAAGAACTGTCAAATCTATCTTCCTAAATTACTTTGCAATAGCAGAACTACGCGAAAAACTAGGATGACTCAACATCCGCAGCCGATCGCCCGAGAATGGTTGAAGCGATTCCGCGCGCCAATCCCTGAGCTTCAAGTTCCAACTGCCGCTTCGCTGTTTCTACCTGGGATAGGATTGAAACGCGGGAATCCCGGATCAATTGTTCTCCGGCCGTTCTTGCATTTGCCAGGACATCAACGCGCCGTTTCATCGCTTCCGTCCGAAGTTGATCCTGTTGACGATAGGCTTCCATCCGGGCTGCTTTTATCGTTGCATGGTATTGGTTGAGCAAGTCTAATTGATGATCTACCTTCGCCTGGGCTTCTTTCATCAGACCGGTAGTTCGACTTTCCCGTTCGGCATGAATCCTCTGAAGAGGCTTGAACAGAAGCCGGTTGAGGACTACGACAAGTATCAAAAAAATAAGGATTGCTGCAATTATGGAAGCATCCAGATTGATCATTTGCAGTCCTACACCGTTAACTGGGGGACTTTATAAACAAGTCTTCCCCAAAGTGGGTCAAGCTACCATAGGGCTTTATGTACGTCAAGGGTATTGCTTGGCTTCGAAACGCTGTATAACTAGAAAGATCAACAAATTAGCACTTTGAAAATTCGAGATTCGAGATTCGGGATTCGAGATTGGGGGAATGGGGGAATCCACTCTCAAAATACAATAATCCTATGGCTTTGGTCTCATCTCGAATCTCGAATTTCGAATCAATTGGACTCCTGCTATAGTGTGCAGATGATCAGGCAATTCGTCTGGTTCAGCGCGGCAGGAATAGCTTTGGAGCTCATCTGGGTGGCCACTTGTTCACTCGGTCCTCTCCGTGAGCATACGGGTCCGTTTGTATTCCTGATGCTTTCGGCATTTGCTCTCTGCATCTGGACATTTTTCCGCGTACCCATCCGGACGCACAGAGCTGCCTGGCTGGTTCTGGGCTTTGCGCTTCTTTTTCGATTAACCGTCCTTTTTGCCCCCCCATACCAGAGTGAAGACGTCTATCGTTATTTATGGGACGCCAAGATTGCTTCGTCAGGCATCAGTCCTTATGAGTATGCGCCGAATGCTCCGGAACTGGAAAAAGTCAGGGATGACCGATTGTATCCCATGGTTAATTCGAAACCTTACATCACCGCTTATCCGCCAGTATCGCAGCTCCTGTTCCGGTTCAGTTTTGCGCTCTTTGGCCCCAACATCACCGCCATGAAGGCGGTCTTTAGCCTTCTTGAATTCCTGGCCCTCCTTGTCGCATGGAAACTGCTGATCGTCTGGAAACAGAGCATTCAGCCTCTCCTTTTGATGGCATGGCATCCCTTTTTCATTTTTGAGTTCTCCGGTTCCGGACACTCCGACAGCGCCATGATGTTCCTGATTTTGCTCGCAATCTATCTGCTGGCTCGAGGACGCAAAAGCTGGGCGATGGTCAGCTATGCAGGTGCGGTGTTGGCCAAACTGCATCCGGCGCTCTGGCTCTTTCCCTTAGCACGCCGGACCGGATGGAAACCAGCGCTTGCAGGGATGGCAACGGGATTGTCGCTGGTCCTTCTATATTTCAACATCGGTTCCAGTTTACGTTACCTCAAGTCTCTGGGGCTGTATTTTCGTCTATTTGAGTTTAATGCAAGCATCCATTACCTGATTCGATTCATCGGGAAATGGGCATTTCATGAATCTTGGGACAAATCGATCGGTCCGTATCTTGGGGCAGTTCTTCTCTTGATTGCCATTGGAATTGCCTGGAAATTTCCGGTCGCTAGTGCTCGAGATCTGCTGCACGCAGGGTTCTGGCTTATGACGGCAGATCTGTGCCTGGCCTCCACGGCCCATCCCTGGTACATTTCATGGGCGGCTCTTGCGCTTCCTGTTTTCCCTTACGCCTTCATGGCTTATTGGACATGCGCCTGCTTTCTGTCTTATATTGCGTATTCCTATCACCCCGTATACGAACCCGCATGGGTGTTGCTGCTGGAATATATTCCTGTTTACGGACTCATGATCTGGGAGATCCGGCAGCGACGCCCCCTTTTGGCGGTGTGGCTTGAACGGAGGGACCTTAGTGCGGAAGAAAAAGCTCTACCTCGATCTGCTGCTCAAAGATGAAATTGTGGAAGGGCATCCGGAATCGTCCTTCTTCTCACGGAAATCCAAGACCGCTTTGCACGAAATAGTCGAAACACTTCAGCGCGCTGCCGGGGATCGCCGAATCGCCGCGCTCCTGCTCACGATCGAGCCCCTGGATTCAGGATGGGCACGACTGAGCGATCTGCGGCGCGCCCTGTCAAAGTTTCGACAGAGTGGAAAACCGATCTATTGCCTGATGCAGGACGCAGGGAATTCCGAGTACTACCTGGCCAGCGCCTGCAGCAAGGTTTTCATGCCGCCGGCCGCGCACCTTCGGCTGGTGGGGCTTTCCGTGGAGGCTTTTTTTCTTGGAGAGGTATTGGACCGTTTCGGGATACAAGCCCAGATTCAGTCGATAGGGGAGTACAAATCGGCTGCCGAAATGTTCACCCGTACCGGGATGTCCGCCCCCGCCCGAGAGCAAATCGAGGCGCTATTGGATGACAGTTTTGATGAATTGTGCCGTGCGCTCCTGGACCGTGGTTTTAGTCGTGAGGAAATGGCGGAGCAAATCAACCATGGCCCGTATACCGCACGGGAGGCAGTCGAACGGAAATTGTTGGACGGCATCTGTTATCAGGATGAAGTGCCGGAAAAACTGAAGGGTGAACTCGGAGAGAAAATACTGCCCATCACCGCCGGCAAGTATTCCAAGAGGGATGGTTTTCTTAAGCTCCTGTGTACGTTCCGCCGTCCCCGTATCGCAATTGTCAATGTCGTCGGTCACATCGATACAGGCGAGAGCCGGCGAAATCAGGCCGGACGGGATGTGGCAGGCTCGGACACTATCCGAGCGTTTCTGGATCACGCAGAGCACTCCCGCAGGGTCCGGGCGATCGTTCTTCGTGTCGATTCTCCCGGCGGGTCCGGGATGGCATCAGATCTCATCTGGCGTAAGATCCTGCTCGTCGGAAAGAAAAAGCCCGTCGTGGTCAGCTTCGGAGATGTTGCCGCCTCAGGCGGATATTATATTTCAGCGCCCGCTTCGCGCATTGTGGCGGAGCCGACCTCGATCACAGGTTCTATCGGCGTGCTGGCTGGGAAATTTGTCGCTCGGGAGGTTATGAATCGCCTCGCAGTCCATCGGGAATCGATCCAAAGGGGAGCCCACGCCGGCTATGAATCCCTCTTTAAGGAATTCAGCCAAGAAGAATCGGAACAGCTGCACCGGCAGATCAGCGAATTCTACCGGGAGGATTTCGTCAAGAAGGTCGCAGAAGGCCGGAAGTTGAACGAGGACGCCGTGGACCAAGCCGGACGGGGACGAGTCTGGAGTGGGAAACGGGCTAAAGAACAGAAGCTGGTGGACGAAATTGGCGGAATCTTTGAAGCGATCCAGCAGGCGCGTAAACTCGCTGGCATTCCCGATTCAAAAAAAGTACGGGTTGTCCATTATCATCGTCATCGGAGAATTTGGGAGCGTCTCATACCGGATTTCCGATCCCCTATTATGGTCAGAGTGATCTCTCCACCGGTATTGGACGCGATGGACATAGCGGAACAATTGAGCAAACAGGGGATCCTTTTACTGATGCCCTTCAGCATCAAAATTCGTTAAGCCGCTGGGAGCGCGGCCGTCCCGGCCGCCTGCTTTATTCTTACAGATTGCGGGCGGGACCGCCCGCGCTCCCAGGCACTGCCCCATTGCCATTCCTCTTTTGTCCTTACAAGCCCAGCTTTAACCGGATTGCCTTCTACATATGCCATCGAGGCGGCAAGGTGCTCGGAATTTCGTACAAAGCGATCGTGATATTCCGGAAACCAAAAAATCCCGGATCGATTCAATAACCAATTGGCCTCGTGAGCGCTATAGGATTTCCAAGAATGTAGTATGACCGGAAGATGACTCTTTTCCCAAATTTCAACGACAACATGAACATGGTTCGGCATGATGCACCACGCCAATATTCGATATCGTTCTCCGTCAAAATGAAGAATCGTTGACTGGACAATCGCCGCGATTTTATTTTCACGAAGCCAACAGGCACCATAGCCGGCATCTTCGTATTTATCGATTCGTTTACGAAGGACAGCCTGACGGGGGTCACGGGCTGATAATTTTTCCACCCATGCCAACTCCGTTTTCCATTGCTTGACTAGTTCTCTAGGAACGGCATCGTTGAGGCGGAAGGTGATTAGCTGAATGAGGTCAGGCTGGTCGAAATGAGGTATATAGCCGCGCGAGTACCAACCTGAAGACTCTGGACCAAAATTCCCTTTCATCAGTCACATTGTTTCGGCACCTACAATATTATTTCAGGGAATTGCATCCCGGGAGCGCGGCCGTCCCGGCCGCCTGCTTTATTCTTACAGATTGCGGGCGGGACGCCCGCGCTCCCAGGGCTCTGGCTTCTATTGGCTGCGCTTGAAGATGAGATCGAGGAATTCCATACGAGTCTCTGCGGAACGCCGGAAGTTGCCCAGCATCGAACTGGTTATGGCACGCGAGTTTTGCTTCTCCACTCCGCGCATCTGCATGCACATGTGCTGAGCCTCAATTACAACCCCAACACCCAATGGCCTGATTTTTTCCTCAATTGTTCTGGCGATCTGGGTAGTCAGCCGCTCCTGTACCTGCAACCGCCGGCTGAACATTTCGACAAGACGAGCGATCTTGCTGATCCCAATCACCTTCTTGTCCGGCAGGTACCCGACATGGCATTTTCCGAAAAACGGCAACAGGTGATGTTCGCACATGCTGAAGAAATCGATGTTTGAAACGATCACCATTTCGTCATACTGCACATCGAAAAGTGCATTGTTCAGCAGTTCGTCGGGATCCTGGGTATAGCCGCTGGTCAGGAAACGCAGAGCTTGTTCCACCCGGTGCGGCGTGCCTTTCAGGCCTTGTCGATCCGGATCTTCGCCAAGATCCTCCAACATCTTACGAATGAGTTCCTTCATCAATCCCCCGCACAGCCCGGCAACGGGCCAGGAAATATTCAAATAAATTCCGCGAAAATTCATCGCAGCCGAAGCTCTTTTCCGGATGCCATTGAACGCCAAGAATCCAGTGGCGTTTGTCCGTACCGACAACCGATTCAATCACGCCATCGGGAGCACGGGCAGTTACCTCCAATCCCATTCCGGGCTGCGCAACCGACTGGTGATGAGTGCTGTTCACCATCGCATCGGGTCCTCCTGCCAGTTTTTCGAGAACGGAGCCGGGCTTTATCTGGATCCTGTGAATCGGGGAACCCCTGGTCTCCGGACTGCTGTGCCGGATAGGAGTGCCAATTTCCGTCGCAATATCCTGAATCAGGGTTCCGCCCAGAAAAACATTCAGCGACTGAACGCCGAAGCAGATCGCCAGCACAGGTATCCCGCGCTTCATGGCTTTTTCCAACAGAAAGAAATCCATGCGGTCCCGTAGAGGCTGGGTTGGGCCGCAAACATCCAGACGAGACGCACGGTAGAGTGCAGGATCCAGATCGCTGTCGTTTCCGGTTAGCAGGATGCCGTCCAGTTTGTCCGCCAAAGGACCAACTGCTTCCGCCGTGGGGAGGAGCGGGATCATCACCGGCAATCCTCCTGTCGTCACAATCGCATCAGAATAATGCCTGCTCAAATACTGCTTGTCATCATTCGGGTCCATTTGCGCCGGCATTCCGATCCAGGGCGCGATCCCTGAGTTCATCATTCTGCACCTGAGGCTAAAATCACGTATTTTACCATACAGGACTGGGTTGATAAGGGTTTAGAGTGAAACCCGTATGCTGGACTGCAAGGGTGGCTGGCCAGCCACCCCAACCTCCTGAATTCAGACTTCTTGGAATGGGCCGAATATTATAAACTCTCACGCATGGTGTTAAAAAAATCCCTTTTCCGGCTGTTCGGCCGGTCGTTTGCCGCTTCGGGCCGGCTAATGCTGAAGCACGAAATTCCCCGGGACGCTGCCGCAATTTCTTATTTCGGCCTGGTCGCGCTGTTTCCGGCAATCCTGGTTTTAATAGCACTGGCGGATGCCTTCCTGGGCTGGATGAATCTTCACGGGACAGTCATTTCGCGCATCGTCACCCTATTCCCCGGCTCCCGCCAGCTTCTCAGGTCAAATCTCAATGAGATCACTACTCCTTCCACGGCCGTCGTATTATCGTGTGTTCTGGTTGTCCTCTGGTCATCGTCCTGGATTTTTACATTCATAGAGAACGCCATCAACCGCGCATGGGGGGTTTCGAGCCAAAGGACATTTTGGGAGAGCCGTTTGCGCAGCGTGGCATTCGTGATCCTGGTTGGAATCAGCTTGCTGAGTTCTGCCGCCATCAACGCGGTCATCAGTGCTGCACGAATACGTGCGGCTCATATGACGGCCTCGGCGAAGGCGAACTACTTTATAGGATGGCTCTGGTATTTTGTCCTGCTCGGAGCGGGGCTTTTGATCGCAGTGTTGGTTTTTACGCTGGTTTTCAAATGGATGCCTCATCGGAAAGTCTTTTGGCAGGAAGCTCTCGCAGGCGCGCTGGTTACAACCGTCATGTGGGAAATCGGCAGCTACATATTTCTGAGACTCGTCCCATTTTTTGATTATCAGAGGATTTACGGCAAAATGGGCGCGGTGATTGCCCTTCTGGCCTGGGTCTACACCTCGAACCTCATCATGCTTTTCGGCGCAAACTTCTCCGCTCAATTGCATGAAATGATGTCAGCGGAATCCATGCCCGGTTTGGACCTCTACATTGGGGAGAAGCTTCGCAGATTTCCGACGAACCGCTAAATTCTCTCCTGAACCATGACTATAAATTTAAGTGATTTCGATTTCGATTTGCCCGATCGCCTGATCGCTCAGACCCCCGCGCCTGTGCGTGACAGGTCGAAAATGATGGTAGTGTGGCGAGACACGGGAAGAAGAGAGCACCGGATCTTTCGCGATCTTCCCGACATCCTGGATTCCGACTCGTTCCTCGTGGTCAACAACACAAAGGTTTTTCCGGCGCGCCTGAGGGCCTCCAGGCCAGGCAAGCGGGAAGAGATCGAGATCCTGCTTCTAAAAGAATTGGGACCGCTCGATTGGCTGGCTTTGGTAAAACCGGCACGAAAAGCGCCTCCAGGCCAGGAGCTTATAATCGGGAAACTGCCCGCCAAGGTTTTGGAAGCAAGAGAATCGGGAAGCCGCGTCTTGCGGTTTGAATCGGGGACAAATTTAATTCGGCTGTTTGAAAAAATAGGAGAGCCCCCGATCCCTCCTTATATCCACCGAAAAAGAGGCCAGGATCTTTCGGAAGACAGAGTACGCTATCAGACTGTTTATGCGCGCCATAGTGGTTCCGTGGCAGCCCCAACGGCCGGACTCCACTTTACCGAAGAGGTCTTTCGTCGTCTTGGGGAACGAAGCATACCCGTTTGCGAGGTGCTTTTGCATGTGGGGTATGGAACCTTCCAGCCGGTGCGATGCGAAAACATCGAACATCATCATATGGAACCGGAATATTACAAAATTGATGCCACAACTCTTAAAAAAATAAGGAATTACAAGGAAAACGGCCTCCGGTTGGTAGCGGTAGGAACCACAACCACGCGATGCCTGGAGTTCCTGGCAAGACAAGAGAACGGACTAACGCAAGCTTCTTCAGGACTCTGTAACCTTTTTATTTATCCGGGCTTTGAATTCAAGGTTTTGAACGGATTGCTCACCAATTTTCATTTGCCCCGCTCCACTTTATTTATGCTGGCCTGCGCCTTCGCCGGCCGCGATCTGCTGTTGGACTGCTATCGTGAAGCAATTTCAAGAGATTACAGGTTTTACAGTTATGGAGATTGCATGCTCGTCTTGTGAAGGACTAGGTTGCCGCTGTTCTATTGTTTCCCAGCAGTCCGTCCGATAAATGAAAGGGACCCTTCAAGTCCCGGATCAGCGCCCGGCCTTTTGTGCTAAGTTCTTATTGATCCTGGAGTGGGCCTGTGTTAAACCACTATCCGTCGCCTGTATAAATGTGCAAAAACGAAATATCCCTGTACGCTTGACGTAGTTACATATGGTTGTGAACTGAGGGCGTCGTAATGAACTGCACTGCGGTGCGAAATTTGCTGTCCCGCAAGATCGATAATGAGTTGTCTGAGTTCGAAAGCGCGAGCCTGGATAGCCATCTGTCCAACTGCGCGTCCTGCTCCCGGGAATACCGAATTTTGAGTCTCCCAAATCGGATTGCACAAGCGATCCCTCCGCTTGAACCGTCCCCGTTTTTCTATAGCAGGTTGAGGACGAAGCTTGAAGGAGAAGTTGAAAAAGCGGCCGGGTGGCAGGCCATTTTCGGCCTGGCCAAGCAGGTGATCCCTGCTCTGGCCGGTATAACGCTTGCGCTTCTATCGGTTTTCGCGTACGTCCAGTTTAGCCGCAATCAACCTGATTTTTATAAGTTTTATGATCGGGTGTTTGTGACGGAGGATCAGCCGCACAGGATGCTTTTCTCCGACCGTGGCATCACGGACGAAAGCGTTTTGACTGCGATTGCTGAGCGTGAGACCAATCCTCGTCGAAGCCTGGACATGAAGTAATCAGATCTTGTCGGCGATTTGGAAATTGATGAAATGAGATCCAAGCTAAGTATTGCTCTTTTGTGGATCCTTGTCTTCCTCTTAGGAGGAGTCGCGGGTGCCGTAAGTGATTATTTATATCGGGGAAAAAAGCCAGCGGCTGCTGCGCCCGCAGTTCCGCCAAAGCCTCAGGACATCATTGATGGAATCGCGCGTGAATTGAGGCTGGATAATCAACAGAAGGAATCGCTAAAAGCCATTTTTGACCAAAGCGGGCAGCGCTATCGAGCACTTCGTCAGCAGTATAGGCCGCAATGGGATACGATACGCAACGATACGGACGAACAGGTTAGGGCGATGTTACACCCTGACCAGAAGGCTTTGTTTGAGGATCTTCTGAAAAAAGTATATTCCAAACCGCCGGGCCCGCCGCCTTCCCGCAAGAACAATTAGCCTGGGCTCCGAGGGAGAACAGGGTTCAACGCCATAGGGACTGTTGCTTCCAATTTCGGAAGCGAAGCTGAGTCAAGTCAAGATTTTCCTGCACGCGCCACCGTAAGAACGGAGACGCGCAAAGCGCCTCCATCCATCAAAGCTTGTGCCGCGCTCGCAACGGTAGCCCCGGTTGTCATCACATCGTCGATTAAGAGAATACGTCTTTGGGAGACGTGCCCTGGATTGTGGCAGCGAAATGCGTTTCGAACGTTCTCCTGCCGCCGAGAATCCGTCAACCCCACTTGAGGCAGTGTTGATCGGATGCGCATCAGCTCTTGTTGATAGGGAACCGCAATCCGGCTCGATAAAGAACGCGCCAGGAGTTCCGACTGGTTGTATCCCCGCTGCCGCTTGCGTTTTTTGTGAAGCGGAACGGCCACAATCAAATCAAAATCCTCCCGAGCCCAATTTTCAACGAACGTGCCGGCCAGGAGCGGTGCGAACAGCTCAACCAGATTTCGTCTGCCATGAAACTTGAATTCCTGAATCAGTCGGCTCAATTCGCCAGTGTAATAGCCGAAGGACCGAGCTCCTGAAAACGAAGGCATCTGCAGAATGCAATCCCCGCACAGATGGTCCGAATCATCCTGGAAACTCTGAAACGGCAATCCGCATGACGAGCAACGAGGCGGTCTGATCTGCAGCGCGATGGTTTTGTTCCAACAATTGTCGCAAATTCCACAGTCCTGCCGCCGGGATATGGGAAGAGCACAAATAAAACATTGGTCCGGAAAGACCACGTTCAGGAGGCTATCGAGGACTTTTTGGAAAGGACGAGTGGGCAAATCCCGAATTGTGGGAAAGTACAGTTTGGGGACCACGGGAATTCAGAAGCAAGAAGCCAGAAGCCAGGAGCCGGAATGATTACAAAATGGTCGGCTGTTTTCGCCACGAGCAGGATGTTAGGGATTCTGGCTTCTGGCTTCTTGCTCCTGGCTTCTGCTTCTACTGTTCCAACAATCCTTTTTCCTGGAGGTCCTGGCACTGGATGCAGAGTTTCGTCCAGGGTACGGCTTCGAGTCGCTTGGGCCCTATGGTATTTTCGCAGTTAACACAGGTCCCATAAGACTTGTCTTCAATGCGGTCAAGCGCTTCACGTATGAGCTGAAGGATATGGCGATCTCCGGAACTCTTGCCGAAATTAAATTCTTTCGTATAGGACTCGACGGCCATGTCCGCGACGTCCTGGATATCTTGGTCCTTTTCGCGTTCGTACCCTTCGGTTCTCTGAACCATGTTCATCAAAGAGAGCTGTTTCTGCAGCAGCTTCTCTTTAAAGTAGTCCAGCTTCTTTCCGTCCATTATGTCGTTTCCCACTCCAATAAAACGGCTCGATCGAAATTGCTAACTACCGCTCCTGTGGTACGGGATATTGCGCAGAATACACAACGCGCGATATACCTGTTCAAGCAAGAGCACGCGGCACATCTCGTGCGGCCAGGTCATTTTTCCCATCGACAGTATAAGATGCGCTCGCTTCGAAATCATATCACTCAGCCCTTCGGGGCCGCCGATCACGAATGCGATCGTTCGGATCCCTTTATTCTGCTCAGATTCGAGCCAGTCCGCAAAAGCCTGGGAGCTGAACTGGATACCCTTTTCGTCCAGGGCAACCAGCCTTCCGGACTCAAGCACATGCCTTGCGAGTTCCTTCCCTTCACACTCGATGAGTTCGGCAGAAGGAAGGGAGCGTCTCTTTGAAAGATCGCGTGTTTCAATAACCTCACACGGGACGAAATGCCGAACTCTTCCTAAATAGTCCGATATGAGAGACTGTACCGATGCGTTTTTCGTTTTTCCAACCCAGAGGAATTTAATGCGCATACAGCATCTGGGCCTTGCCTAAATATAAATCGTTTATTCTATAGAAATGATTACACCAATTCAACACGGGCCTCTGCCATCTGGAGATCGCTTTTTCATCTGAATAGGCCCAAATCAATGCTGAAAACGGGCAACGCGCCGCTTGCCTTCCGCCTCGATCGGGTTTGTGTTCCGTTTACATTACAGAATTTTTCCTGTTTTTCTCGAAGGGGACTTCGTCTCCTTCTCCTTTTGCTGGATAAGTTTGCTTATATCCAGCCTTTTTCCGTCTCTCCACAATCTCTCAAGGTCATAATAGGCCCGGGCTGTTTTCGAAAAAATATGGACCACAAGATCGATATAGTCCATCAGTATCCATTCGGAATTCTGATAACCCTCCACATGGGACGGCCGGATCCCGCTGGCTTTTAGCTTTTTTCCCACCTCGTCGGCAATCGCCTGCATCTGTCTAGCAGAGTCTCCCGTGCACAGGAGAAAGAAGTCGGCAAAGGAAGCGATTGCAGAAATATCCAGTGCTACCAGATCATGGGCTTTCTTGTCATCTGCCGCATGCGCGGCGATTTTCAGGGCATCGATCATCTTCCACCATATGGATGAAGTTTCCGAATATACTCCTGGACAGGTTCGGGGACCATGCGGCGAATATCCTCTCCTGAGGACACCCGTTCGCGTATTTGGGTTGCAGAAATGTCCGGAGCCTGCACATCCAGAATGTAGATTCGTTTTACATCCCCGTTTTCCTCAATAATCCCTTGTATCTGAACGGGCTCGATCCGCGTGAGATCCTGCACCAACCCGGAAGCGGGCTCGGGCAGAACATCTTCAGGATTTAAAGGTCCGGTCCCAGGACGCACAGCAAAAATGAAGTTGTGAGATGTCAGGAGCCTGTCACTTTCCCGCCAGGATTTCATTTCAGCCAGGGAATCACCCCCGGCAATAAAATAAAGAACGCATCGAGGGCCCAACCGGCGCTCAAGCTTGCGCAGGGTATCGATTGAAAATGCGCTGGATTCAGGCTCCAGTTCGATCAATGAAGGAACAAAGGAAGCCACACCCGCAGTCGCAAGACTTACCATGGCATACCTGTGGACAAAAGCGATCAGACCCTCGGAAGCCTTATGGGGAGGCGCCGTGGCTACAACAAAATGCACCTGAGATAGAGAGAATATCCTCTGAATCTCTCTGGCAATGTGCAGATGCCCGAGATGAATCGGGTTGAATGTTCCCCCAAGTACGCCTATCCGATTTGTCAATTTTCGCCATCCCATCGGGGTCGGTATCGGGATCGGGATCGAAACGCCTTTGTTATTAACCTCATTCAAACTGCCGACCCCGATTCCGACCCCGAACAACTATCGAATAGCCGGAAAATGTTACCGAAGCATCGTATCCAAAGCGCCGATCAGCTCTTTGATTCCCTGACCTGTTACCGCCGATATTCCCAGAAATGGCAGCTTACGGCGAGTGCACATTCCTTTCAAGCGGGATATCCTTCCAGGATCGGCAAGCACATCCATTTTCGAAGCTACAACCAATTGCTTCCTGCCCAGAAGATCTTTATTAAAGAGGGCCAGTTCGTTGACAATCGCTTTATAGTCGGAAATCGGATCCCGTGAGCTATTTGAAACATCGATCATGTGGACCAGCACCCTGGTGCGCTCGATGTGCTTCAGGAATTGATCTCCCAAACCGTGCCCTTCGTGAGCTCCTTCAATTAATCCCGGTATGTCCGCAACCACAAATGTCCGGAATTCATCCACCTGTACCACTCCGAGATGAGGAACGAGAGTTGTGAAAGGATAATCAGCGATTTTGGGCTTCGCCGAACTGATTCGCGATATGAGGGTCGATTTCCCGACATTGGGGTACCCAACCAAACCTACATCGGCGATCAGTTTCAGAGTTAGCGAGAGTTCCAGTTCTTCCCCTGCTCGTCCGGGCTCCGTGCGCCTGGGCGCCTGGTTGGTGGATGTCGCGAACTGGGCATTTCCTTTTCCACCGCGGCCGCCAACCGCTATCCTCATGTGTTCACCGGTGCGTTCGAAATCGTGCAGCAACTCATGCTCGGGCTCCTTGAATACTTGAGTCCCCGGGGGAACCAAAATTGTTATGTCAAAACCATCTTTGCCGTGTCGCTTGTCTCCTTCTCCGTGCCGGCCCCGTTGCGCTTTGAATATACGTTTATATTGGAAATGGAGCAGCGTGTTGACGCGGTCGGAACACTCAATGTACACGTCGCCCCCCTTCCCACCATCCCCCCCGCTGGGACCGCCCTTTGGCACAAACTTTTCTCTTCGGAAAGCAAGACATCCGTTTCCGCCGTCTCCAGCCTTCACTTCTATCTTCGCGCGGTCAATAAACAATCAAGCTCCGATCCTGCATGTCAATCGGCAGGTCCGCACCAAAAAAAAAGGACCCCGACCGGGGTCCCGAATACAATGGATCTGACGATCGATTACGATGCATCCGCATGCACATGCACGAATTTTCCGAGGCGGCCTCGATCCTGAAATTTCACGATTCCCGTGATCTTGGCAAACAGCGTATCGTCGCGACCGATGCCCACATTCAGCCCGGGTTTAAACTTGGTTCCGCGCTGCCGCACAAGGATTGTTCCACCGTTTACGAGCTGTCCGGCAAAACGCTTCACTCCAAGTCTCTTGGACTGGCTGTCTCTTCCGTTTCTGGAGCTTCCCACTCCCTTTTTGTGTGCCATAACGACCTCTTAACCTGCCACATTGATCTTTTCGATACGGACTTCGGAATGCTGCTGGCGGTGCCCACGTGTACGGCGGTATTGCTTTTTCTTTTTATATTTGAACACGAGGACCGTATCATCCTTGTCCTGGGACTGTAAAGTGCCAAGGACCGAAGCTCCCGGTACCAGCGGCTGACCGATATAAGTTTTTGCTTCAGTCTTAACCAGAAGCACCTCTTTAAATTCGACCGGGCTGCCCGGATCGGTCGCCAGCCTTTCAATGCGAACGAGATCTCCCTCCGCAACACGGTACTGTTTTCCGCCGCTCATTATCACTGCATACACAATTTCACCTCCTCGGGCGAAATGGGGTATTTAACCAAGAAGCTGCGGAAAAGGCAACAACAAATCGCAAAAACAAAAAGACCTCTGCCGGAGCGCAAAAATCTCAGGACTGCAGAAAACAACTTAATTAGCCTCGGCATTCTCTGCGTCTCTGCGGGAAATGCTTTTTGTGCTCGAGCCGGCCGGGAGGAAGATTTCGAATAGGGATCCCTGTTCAGCCGCGCTCTCCACCCGGATGCTCCCGTTATGGGCTTCAATAATCCACTTTACCAAAGCCAGACCCAGCCCCACTCCACCGCTGTCCCTGCTGCGGGCGGGATCCGCACGATAAAACCGGTCGAAAATATGAGGCAGGTCCTGCGGCAGGATCCCAATGCCATAGTCCCATATTCTCAGCTTCACTGTGGAATTTTCCATACTGGCCGAGATTTCGATCTTACCGCCGTCCCTCGAATATTTGATAGCATTGTGCAGAAGATTGACAATGGCGCGGCGTATCCAGAGTTTGTCTGCATCAATCCACAACGCCGGAACCGATTGTATTTCGATCCTGAGATTTCGATCGGATGCCAGCAACCGCATCTGATCTACCAGGTCCTCGATGAGTCCTCTTAAATCGACCGGTTCTTTGATCAGCGCCTGGATTCCGGATTCGGCCTCCGACAGCGTTAGCAGGTCATTTACTATTCGAGCCAATCGATCGAGTTCCTCAAGGTTGCTTGACAGCACTAACCTTATTTCTTCCGGAAGGCCTGGCGACCTCAGGGCTACCTCTGTTTCTCCTTGCAGGATTGCGAGGGGCGTCCGGAGTTCATGTGCAGCGTCCGCATTGAACTTCCGCATCTGCCGAAATGATTCATCCAGGCGTTTGACCATTGCATTGAATGCCTGCACCAGCCTTTGGATTTCATCCTCTTTTCGTTCCGTGTAAATCTGGGTATTCAGGTTTTCGTAAGTGATTTTCTCCGCCGTGCGTGTGATCTCTTCGAAAGGTTTCAAGGCCCTTCCGGCCAGAAACCACCCCACCGCAACGGAGATCAGAAGGATCAAGGGCACAGAATAAAGGTAGAAGATCAGATACCCTCTCAGGATGCCCTTTTGCACTTCCATAGACCGGCCGATATGCATGATTGCCGGTTCAGGGAAAACACGCGGGGGCATGGAGAGGCTGATAAATCGATATGTAGACCCGTCTTCTGCAGTTGCTTTGGCAAATCCGTCTTGTTGACGGAGGATGGTATTGAGCTGACCGCTATAGAGCATCGTCCGTATTAATCTGTTATGCAGATCCTCCCGAAGGACATGACCCTGCAGATCGGTTACGATAAAGTAATGCTCCAGCTCCTGCATGGCCAGGGCGCTCCCTGTGGAGAGGCCATCCGTAGATAAGGTGAAACCGGCGCGATCGTAGTGAAAGCGCAATATGAATGAATGTGCATCACTGAAAAGTGCTTCGTCGAACCGCTGTTGCGACCGGTAGTTGTTCAGTTGGTGTCGGACCAGGCCAATGCAAACCACCACAAGTGCAATCACTACGGAATGCATCCAGATGAGTCTGAAGCGAAGGGTGTTAAGATTCACTGTTTTTCGCGCAGCGTGTATCCAACCCCTCGGACCGTTTGGATCAGGTGAGGCTCGAAATCACGATCTATTTTGTTGCGCAGGTAGTTGATATATACGTCCACTACGTTTGTGAAGTTGTCAAAACTGGCATCCCACACGTTTGTGACAATCATGTTCCGGGTAACGATCTGGTCTTTGTTTTTTAGAAGATATTCCAGGAGGAAGAACTCCTTGTTCGAAAGTTCAATCGTCTTCCCTCCCCTTGTCACCTTTCGCTTTAGAGGATTGAGGACGAGGTCGGCCGCATGCAATTCAAGAGCGGCCGAAGGATCGCCGCGGCGGAGTTGAACTTGGATTCGAGCCAGCAATTCCGAAAATGAAAAGGGTTTGGTCAGATAGTCGTCACACCCCAGATTCAATCCTTGAACTCTATCTTCTACCGAAGCTCTCGCCGTGACTGCAATTATTGGAACGGCAGGCCTGCATTGGCGAATTTTGGGGATCAAATCAAAACCGCTTATTTTCGGAAGCATTAAATCTAGAAGGATGAGATCGTAACTGTTCGCCTGAATCTCCTCGTACGCTTCCTCGCCGTCCGCGGCCACCTCCACTTCATAGCCCGATTGCTGGAGACCCTTTTTTATGAAACTGGCAACTTTGGCTTCGTCTTCGACAACCAGGATATTCATGGAGACCTCCGTAAGTTATAGAGCTTTAATTATTATAAACCAAAACGGATGCAGAAAAAGAACCCTGAAATTGCTTGAATTTCAGAGAATGCTCCCCGCTGAATCTTGAAACCTTTGAATAGTCCATACGGCTTTCCTCAGCGAAGGCGTTTGCGAAAACGGAAATCCAACCCGTATTTTCCGTTTTCATCGCGAGTAGCCACAACGGAAACGTTCTTTCCAACGTCGTATTCGATCACTACAATCTGTTCCTGGTTCGTGGTGAGATTTCTGGAAAAGGTCACCACCATATCCTTCGAAATTCGCTCGCCGATTGTGATCCGGGCAGTCGGGTCGTTTTCAGCTCCTGCCAGAAAAGGATCGACACGAAAACTCTCAAATCCCAAAATACGCTGCACGCGCTTTCCTATTACGCCGGTCAGATTCTCGGAAAGCATGCTTGCCGCACTCATCCCTGCCATCTGAGACTCTTGCTGAGAAGTCTGTGTGCTGGTATCCGTCGTTTTCCCGGTTGTGAGCAGCGAGAGTACATCGACGGTAGACATCGCCGGATCCGAGGTGATATTCAGGTTGAGGTGATCCAGATCGCCGGCAGCATCGAGTATTAACCGATACGTCTGCACCTCTGCCTCGGCCCGGATTTCCAGGACAGGATTGATCCTGTTGCGGTCCACGAAATCGGCGGATGCGCGGGTGATATCAAAACGATTTCCGCGAAAGAAAATTGTTCCTTCACTTGCTTCCACTTGGCCGGTTAAGGATGGGTAAGCGGGTGTCCCGCGCAACGTCAGCCGCATGCTTCCACGCAGACGCGTCAACTCATTGTCAATGGACAATCCATTATCGGAACGGATTTCAATATTGAGGCGCAATCCCAAAAGATAGGGTTCCGTTGTTAAGGGACCGGACTGGTTCGCACCGTGGCTTGCAAGCTGCTCGAGCAGATTAAAGTTGCGCACATATTCCATGCGCGTAACGTCAACGTCTCCCTCAAGAACCTGAAAATCGCTGGATCCTTTTAGAACCAAGTCAGCGTTCGCCACGGTTTTGAAATCCTTGGGAAAAGCCAAATGCACATTCCGAAGCGAAATGCTCATGTTCATGGAGCGGGGCACGGCATTATGATGCTCGATAATTCCCGACAATTGTATTGTTCCCGATGCGGCGGATCCTCGAACATTCTCCAGGCGGACGAGATTGCGGGAGAAAACAATATCCCCCTGCATGCCGGAAAATCGGAAGGGGAGATCCCTGGAATCCAGCCTGGCGTCATGGAATGATGCCTGCCCGATCACCTGCGGGTCCTGCATGGACCCACTGGCGCGAATGTTGAGCGTTGCCGCTCCCCCCGTGTGCAGCTTTTTCTCAATCCCGTCCATAAGCTCCAGGTTCAAGCTGCCGTTTAGCGTTATATCCAGCTGGGATCGGTCATTGAAAGGAACGGTTCCGCTCAAAACCAGATTTGTCCCCTCGCCCACAAACCTGACGCTTTCCACCAGGAGGTTCTGATTCACGATGGTGAATCGCATCCGTTCTGCATTGTGCAACTCATAATCGTGGATCCTGAAATGAGCGCCATCCACCTCGCCCCGAATTCTTACGGAAGCCAAATCCTCAAGATTGCCCTGCGCTTCAAGTTTTCCCTTCAGGGCAGTGCTTAGGTCTTCCAAAAATGGCGGTGCTTTTGCCGTCACTATTTTTTGAATGTCGAGGTTTTCAAATTCCACGACTGCTTTGCCCGGATATCCGGCGCCAGTGGCTACGTCCGCCTGAATGGAGATAGTTCCGATCTCCGATTGAATTCTGGCATTCCCGCGAACCGTTTCTTTTTCAAATTGAATGCGGCCGTTCCCGCCTCCCAAATTCCAGGATCCATACCGCAGCGCAGTCAGTTCGAAATCTCCGGCAAAGGTGGGATTGTCGATCGTTCCTCCCACAACGACCGAAGCACTGACACGCCCACTTGCCGGGATGTCCCTTGTCTGAACAAGCGGGATCGTCTCGATTGGAAATCCCTGTAAACGCGTCGTCCCACTCAACTGCCTGGAGTCAAGAGCAACTTGTCCTTCCGCGGTTATCCTTGCCGGGCCGCGCTGAGCTTCGGCCCGAATGATGCGAAAACTCTGGTCACGCAGAAGCAACTGCGCGCGTATGCTGTCGAAGGACCATTGATCATACTTCCCGTCATCCACGGAAAGCTGTCCTTCCCCCTGCCATGAACCTCGCTCAAACCGGACGTGTCCGCTGCCGGTTAGAGATCCGGCAAGCTTCGATGTATCAACGCCAAAATCTCTCAACGTGGCAAGTGCAACCTGATGAACTTGACCATCAAACTTGAAAGCGGAAACGTGTTCTCCGTCGGCAAGCTCCAAATCCAGATTTCCTGCCACACTCTGGGTGCCGCTGTGGAGAGCGATCGAACGCAGTTCCAAACGAGGCGAAATGAAGACAACCTGAGTCGAAAGGGCATCAGCTTTGTAGGAGCGCCAGCGGCCATTCTGGATTGACAGACTTCCGCGATATTCAATAGCGGAAGACGTCTTGATCCGCACATCTCCATCGACGTCGAAGTATCCCGCCATTTCCCTCAGGTCCGGCTCGCTTTTAATCAGATCGGCGACAGGAGGAGAAAAACCTGCGATCAGGTCGAAGGGTTCGGAGATGCGTTTTGTCGACAATTGCACATGAAACAGAAAATCCCGGCCTCCCGAGGCTTTGACCGTCGTATAGGGTGAACTGAGGTTTGCAGTTTCCACAAACACGCTGCCTGAGTCGAAATATGTGAACCGAACTTTTCCGTCGAGCAGGGTGCTGCGGCTCGAACCGACCATGGGACGTGCCAAGCCATGGAGAGTCGCGTCGCAATCTACACGTAATTCCTTGCCTCCATACCAGGTAAGTGTCGTGGCAACATCTGCGGTATTTTCAAAATTAAGCAGAGGGAGATCGAGCAATCGTCCCGCATCAATCAAGGGCACATTGTTCGTTTTCACGATGACCCGGCTCGGATCTTTGCTATGGTTCCGTAGCTGGATATCCCCGTTGACAAGGAAAGTCCCGTTGGCGATTTTGCCCGAGGTATTTCGAAAATGAAGCACGTCATTCTGAATTTCGTAGGAACCGGCGAGACTGCTGTAGGACATTTTGCGGTACCCGCCGCTCCTGGCTGTAAACCTGCCCTTCGAGTAGACGCCGCTCTTGTCACAGCGCAGATCCGCGATAACGGCGATGCTGCCTCGACCCTCGTACAGGGACGGGTCCGCCAGATTCAAGTCCCTGGCATCGAGGTTGCCGGCTGTGTGAATTTGAAGCACCGGCGCGGACCAATCTTTTACGGAACCGCTCCCAACCAACAGAGTATTGCCTCGGCGCAAGACAAAATAATCGATGGTAATTCCCTGAAGGGAGACGTTCGCTTCCAATCCCAGGCCATGCACAATGTCGCGTTCTTCCCAATGAATTTGGCTTCGACTGTACTCCAAGCTGACCTTGTAGCTCGGGAGTTCCTTCGAATAGCGGATCTCACAATCCAGATTCTCGATCAACAAATGAAATGGTTGAGTATGGTTATTGACCTTGAGCCAGCCGTCCTGAACCGCCACTTTTGATGCCTCGAGCCTCAATGAGAGCTTGAGATTCTTCAGCATTCCCTCGGGATCCCAGGTGGAAGGCTTGTCCTCGCCTGAGATCAACTCCAGGCGAGGCCGGAGAATTTCAAGCTCGCCCAAACGAATGCGCAGGTGCCAGAATGAAGAAATGCTGATAGAGGCACGAATCTCCTGCACGTTCAACTTCACCAGTCCTGGAGCTTGGGTTCGCGGCGATAACGCCAATCCGGCAATAAAAAACTTCCCGCGCAGAACACTGAACTCAACGCGTTCAATCCTGCAGTTTAATCCTGTTGCTTTTTCGATCCTGGATATCACAGAGGCACGGACATAGTTCTGGAAACTGTCAGACCTCAGATACCAGATTCCCAAAGCCGCAAAGCTAAGAAGCAGCGGGACAACAATGGTCAGGGTTTTCCTGCGTATCTTCATGGCTTCGAGCTCCCGGTGGAGGGTTTGGAACCGCTGGCTGTATCAAAATTCTCAATGCGTGAATTCCGCCTGACTTCCTTTATCCATTGGTCAAGAAGCGCATTGACCTTCTCTTCCCTCAGGATTTCCTCAATCCTCGTTGAGACTTGTGGCAGCGCCGGGATCTCAAGTTTGGCTTTCTGAAGTTGGGGAATCAATCTTGTTTCATAGTATTTCTTTATTTCCTCTTCGGAAACGCTGACAAATGGCCGGAAACGGAAATCCACAAACTTCAAAATTGATGATTCAAGCTGCAGATACGAGATCAGTTCCGATTCCTGAAGGCCCAGCCGTCGCAGGAGAAGCGAGAGGCCGCCTTTTTCGGCATATGCATCCCTCAGCGATCGCAGACGAGTTTCAACCCTGGTCTGGTCTTCCTGCGTAAGGCTGAAGTTCTTCAATTCCTGCCTCATGAGTTCCAGATCGACGAGCTTGCTGATCTCATCTTCCCGGGAGCTGGAGCCTGCGCTTTTGTCATAAAAAACGATCGCGTTCAAGCTGCGCGCGAGATTGAGATCCCCTTCGGTGATCACTCGCCCGTTCACCGCCACAAGCAGACGATCGATCTCGCCTCCAAATACAAAAACAAGATTGGAAAAAACTAAAATCAAGAACGCACAACAGAGATAGCGACAGAGCCGCGAGCGAAGGCGAGTGCACGGCATCCGCTTCCTCCTGGTTGCGGCTCTGTTATCCATTTCAGCTCTGCAGCAGTCTCTCATAATTAGAACGGTGGCCCGACTGTTATAAAAAAGTGTCCCGGTTTCAAACCTCGGCTGCGGAGATCTGGTGATAAATTAAGGTTGTATCCGTAGTCGGCGCGCAGCGGCCCAAAAGGGGTCTTGATCCTCAGCCCAGCGCCGAGCGTATGGCTGAATCCGGAAAGATTGATATCGCTGACCTTCGCAAAAACGTTCCCGGTGTCGTAAAACCCGGCTAAATGAATAAACCGGAATACCGGAATCCGCATTTCCAGTGAACCAACGATAAGCGCATTCCCACCTATCGGCTTGTTGGAGACTGAATCCAACGGACCTGCATAATCCGTATCGAATCCCCGAAGACTCGAAGAACCGCCGGCGAAAAACCTCTCGCTGATCGGCAAATCCGGGGTTCCTCCAAAAGGATGGGCCGCACCAAAACGCACGGAAGATGCCAGCAGGAAAGGTCCTGGAATTTTCCGGTAATAGCTGCTTTGAGAAAAGAAAGAGAAATACTCGCTGTTTCCCCAGAGTTTGGGTGTAACCCCAAAATTACTGGAGGAGAAGAAACCCTTCGAAGGGTCCAGGAAGTTATCCCGCGTGTCATTCACAAAGGCAGCCGAAAACGTCGAGAGATTTACCGGTTGATCTTCGCGGCCGAGTTCGGAAATCGGAAGGTAGGATGAAGAAACCGAAACTTCCTTAATATTGTAGCGGAGCATTCCCCAGTTATGACTTCCGAACGGGTGGCTGTATTGATAGGAAAGATTGAAGCGCTTGCTGTCAAAGCTGACTTCTTTCTCTTGCAAGGCAGAGACGGTGAAGTATGAATCCACGGGAATTGCCCGAAACTGGGGCTTTTGCAGACTGAAGATTGCCTCCTGTTCGATGCTGCTCGCCCGGAGTCTGATATCCGCGTTGCGCCCCCAGCCGAGGAAGTTCGCGTGCGAAAACTCCAGAGTGGCGCGCAGCTTTTCTGTTTCCTGATAGCCGAATCCATAGCGGATGGTGAAGCGCTTCGCCTCCTGCAAACGTACAACCACGTCCCGATAGGGCGCGCTGCTCTCCGGGTTCTGCGGTGCCACTCGAACCTGGTCGAAAACGCCCAAGGCATAAAGAGACTGCTGGGTCTGCAGGAGCTTGCTGAGGCTTAAGGGTTCGTTTTCCTTGAGTTTAATTTTTTTGGAAATGACTGAATTGCGCGTGTTTTCGTTTCCGAGGACCAGAATGTGATCTACAATCGACTGTGTCCCCTCCTGCACTTCGTATTCGACAGGATATGAGTTTTTAGCATCAGGCTGCCCGATACGTAGGGCCACCTGGGCCTGCAGATACCCCTTATCGTTGTATGCGGCAAGGAGAGCCTGGCGATCCTGCTCGGCAAAAGAAGGAGAATAGGGCTTCCCGGAAGCTAATTTGATCCTGCCTATCAGCTCTTTTGTGGAAAGCGCATTATTCCCCACGATTTTCAGTGAAAGCACTCGCGAGACCGGACCTTCGTCACAAAGATAAACAATTCCGACCTTCTTCTCATCTTTGCCGAGCTCGATCAGCGGAATGACGCTGGCCTGCAGATATCCACGGTTTTCATATAGATCTTTCAAAGCAGAAACATCATCATCCAATTGGGCCACACTGTAGGGCGATGTGGGTTGGATTTCGAGCGCGGCAAGCATTTCCCGGTCGGGAATAGCATGGTTGCCCCTGAAACGCACATAGGAAACCGTGAATTTATGACTGGGCAGGACGACGTAGTGGAAAACACGAATGCTTGATCTCTCAACTGTTTCATTGATTCGGACGTCTGCTTCGGAGTATCCCTTGCTCTCCAGATAGTCCTCCAGATTCTGCAGCCCCTCTGCCAATATGTCCGGGTTGATCCCTTCACCGGTAAGAATCGGGAGCAAGCGGCGCAGCTGGTTCTTATCGAGCTTGAAACCTTCAACCACAACCCGCACCCTTCCGAAATTAACTACATTCAAGGTCAGCGCCACTGTGTTGCTTTCCGGCTCAAACGATTCGGACACCTTAGCGACTGCAGCAAGGTAGCCTCTTTGGATGAAGTATTTCCGCAGATTTTCCAAGCGGGCGCTCAAGTAGCTGCGGTCGAATCCCTTTCCCTTTCGGAATCCGAATTTCTTCAGCAGGTTTTCCGATCCCTGCAACGGGACGCCCTTGACCTCAATGGAACGAATGGTGGCGAGCTTTCCAGGCTGCACTCTAAAAACAGTGTCCACCTGACGGTTTTTTTCATCCACGGTGGTTTCTGCGTCGATCTTTGCGAGATAGAAGCCTTTTTCTCCTATAAATTTCAGGACTTTTTGTTTGGAATCCTCAAGTTTCTCCTTCGTAAAACGCTGCCCGATCGGCAGTGACACTACCTCCCACAATGAACGACCTCTGAATTTGATGTCGCCTTCGAGGGAAAATCTGTTGAAATAATAGTTGTGGCGAAGATCGAAACAGATGTCCACCAGCTCGCCGGACGGTGACGCGTCCACAAGTATTTGGGAAAAGCGGCCGGAATCATAAAGAGATTGAATGGCCGCTTTCACTCCGGTGCGCGTCAGCAGATCGCCTGATTTTATTCCGAGGTAAGGATCATAATGCGAACGATCCAACGGCAGGTCCGAGGAAAATGATATTTGACCTATCTTCTTACCAAATAGCGCCAGGTCCGGCTCATCGAGTTCAGCGGCTTGCGTGCAGATATCTGCAAACAGCATACAGAGGAATACACACCGAACGACTCTCCGGAGCCGTCCGGATCTCCGTACTTTATTCAAGCGTTCAAGAACTTGAGTCTTAGAGTTGATCACAGATTGAATCGGAAGAGAATTACATCTCCTTCCCGTACCCGGTATTCCTTCCCCTCGAGCCGCAGGACCCCCTTGTTTTTTGCTGCCGGGAATGACCCGAGTTCCACCATGTCCTCGAAAGAAACCACTTCAGCCTTGATGAATCCTTTTTCAATGTCGGTGTGGATCGCCCCTGCGGCCTGCGCGGCAGTCGTATTGCGTGGAATGGTCCATGCCCGCACTTCCGGTTCCCCGGCCGTATAAAATGAAAAGACTCCCAGCAGATCGTAGGACTTCTGAATAATTCGATCCAGCGCACTTCCGGAAATCCCCAGATCTTCCATGAACATTCGCGCATCGTCCGGGGGCAGGGCTGCGATTTCGGATTCGATCTTGCCGCACACGGCCGTTATCGCAACATTGCGCATGGACGCCTGTTTTTGAAGTCCATACTCCTCGACAATATGCTCGATCTTCGGAGCATCCTGATCCCCGACGTTGATGACCAGGAGAATTGGTTTCGCCGAAAGGAAAGTGAATCCCCGGATTCGCTTTTCCTCTTCCGGCGTCAGATCCAGCTCGCGCAGCGGTTGTTCGCTTTCAAGAGCTGCCTTGAAGCGCTGGAGAATTTCATTCTCCATCTCCAACTCGGGAGACCTTGCCTTCTTCAAGTCTTTGCTCAGGCGCTCCAATCTCTTTTCGACGATGGCCAGGTCTGAAAAGATCATTTCAAGCTCAAAAAGTCCGATGTCCCGCGGAGGGTCCACCGTTCCCTCCGCGTGCGGCAGATTGGGATCGTCAAAGGCGCGTACGACGTGAAGCAGCGTGTCAATGTTTTTCAGGCTGTTCAGGTATGTCGACATTTCCTTCGCCTGCCCCTGCAGGGCAGCTTTGCCTTCGCCCCGCGTCAGACCGGGAAGATCCACGTATTCGACAGTTGCGTAGATAGTCTTTTTGGGTTTCACTATTTCCGCGAGCCTGTCCAAGCGCCCATCCGGCACCTGAGCGATCCCCAGGTGAGCTTCTCTCGCGTTGCCCCACGATGACGTATCGATGCGCCCTCGCGTCAGAAGCCTGAATATGATGGTCTTGCCGACCTGCGGCAATCCAACGATCCCAACTTTCATGAATTACCTCGAAAAGCGAGTATGTTACCACAAGAGGGTTCCCCGTTCCCCCGTTTCCCGTTGAGATTTCGTGGCTAAGCCTGTCTCGGCTTTGGCCAAAGCGCCGGCATTTCGCAGAAATGGGAACGCTCCGCTTTTCATCTGCTTAGCTTTCGTTAGAGCTGCCGTTGTTCGGGCGAAAAGCTGGGCGTCCCTATTGAAAAATGTGAATTATGGGAGATGGAGCGGGATATGGAGAACGAGGAACGGGAAACGTTTGCAATCTCTAGCTTTAGAAACCGTAATTCTTCTCACTATTCTCTTGACATGAAATTGCCGATAGGTTTATTGTTTGGTGGTCAAAAGTGGTCGACGGTGGGTTTTAAGGGCCGCTTTCCTCAAAACAGTTGTTTCAAAAAGTAAAAACTTTACCTAGTGCGAGTCTGAGATGCTTTTGGGCAGCTACTTGGCGAAAATCGATGAAAAGTCCCGCCTGCGACTGCCGGCAAAATTCCGGCGAGAACTGCCTGAGACGGAAGACAACACGTACTACGTAACTAGCGACGATGGGCTTTGCGCTCAGATCTATCCCATATCCATCTGGGAACGAACGGCCAAGAAGCTACAGGAACATCCAAGGATGGACCCCGCGAAGCAAAAGCTGCAGCGCATTACGAGCTATTACGGACTGGTCACTCAAATGGATCCGCAAGGGCGGATTTTGATTCCGCAGTTGCTTCGCGACGATGCCCGGATGTCCGGTGATGTGCTGGTAATTGGGAAGACGGACCACCTCGAAGTATGGAATGGCGAGGTAATCCGAAAGAGCGTGAAAGAAGAGCCTCTCACTGTGGAAGAGCGGGAGAGACTGGCGCAGCAAGGGTTCTAAAGGAGTCAAGAGCCGGAATTCAGAATGAAAAAGACTTCAGTTTGGATTCTGAATTCTGACTTCTGACTCCTGGCTTCTGATTTTGGCGACGAACATGAGAGCTACGGCCCGGGAAAATATGACAGATCCTACGAAAAAATCTGGTTCTGAGCATATTCCGGTCATGACCAAGGAAGTGCTCGAACTCCTTCAATGCAGACCTGGTGGAGTTTTTGTAGACTCCACGGTGAGATTCTGGAAAGACTTCAGCCGGGCGGCCAGTTGATCGGCATCGATCGCGACCGGGAATCGCTCGAGCTGGCCGAGGCAAGGCTAAAACCTTTCGGCAAAAGCGTGCGCCTTGTGCACGACAACTATAAGAATCTGCCGTTGATTCTGAATAATCTGGTTGCTCGGCCTGTGGATGGAATTCTCGTTGACTTGGGAGTCTCATCCCATCAACTCCTCTCGCCGGAGCGCGGTTTCAGTTTCCAATCGGATGTGATGCTCGATATGCGCATGGACCGGACCCAGCAATGGACGGCCGCGGATCTGGTCAACAAACTGTCCGAGAGCGAACTGGCGGATCTCATTTACCGCTATGGCGAAGAACGGCTCTCGCGGCGCATCGCCGCAGCAATTGTCCAGGAGCGGCGCAAGACCCCAATCACCCGTTGCGCCCAATTAGCGGCCATTGTCAGCCGTGTTTTCAAGGTGCGCGGGCATCAGGCGATTCACCCCGCGACCCGGACGTTTCAGGCGCTGCGAATCGCAGTCAATGAAGAGCTGGAGGGCCTTGAGGGATTTCTGTCTGAGGCATTTGGTTTCTTAAAATCGGGTGGAAGAATGGTCGTAATCTCCTTCCACTCCCTGGAAGATCGAATTGTAAAGAAAGCTTTTCGCAAACTTGCCGGACAGTGTGCTTGCGATGCTCCTCCGGAGCTTTGCACATGTCCGAGGCAGGAATTGGCTCATCTCATTACCGCTCGTCCGATGACGCCGGGTCCCGACGAGCTGGCGGCAAACCCGCGAGCTCGGAGCGCCCGTCTCCGGGCATTGGAACGGATTTAGGAAGCCCCGGATGGAGCGGCTTCAATATGCTCTTGCCGGAGCCTATGAATTGGAGATCGCGATGACAGATTGGGCGGATGGAATCGAAACACGCAATTACGGCATCAAAAGTGAAATTGATGCAGGCATGCTCTCGGAGCTCATTCGAACGATCGTCCCCCTGGCGATGATCGCCGCCGCTTTGCTGTTTCACTCATGGGTCCGCAGTCAAATTGTTAATACGGGGTATGAAAGCCAGAGTCTTTTTGCAGTGAATGAATCGCTGCTGCGCACTCAAACAAGACTGATTCTCGAAGAGGAAACTCTCCGGAATCCCGAGCGCATCGATTTCATCGCTCGCAATGATCTGGGGATGGTTCCGCTGCGTCCTAATCAGTTTATCCTGCCGCAATTCCAGGATCCGGATCGCAGCCTCTTGAATACCCTGGCGATGGCTGGTTCCAAAGCAGACATGAAAGCAGCGGCAACAAAAGCTTTGGGGGACGTCCCCGCAGATTAATAAGTATGGAGAACGGATTGGTGATTGACGATTGAAGATTGACGATTGAGTGCTTTGCCAATCGTTAACCGCCGATCGTCAATCATCAATCGTCAATCGTCAATTGCATGTCCGACCCTGGGAAAGGAATAAAGACCACAAGAATCGTCGTTGTGATTTTAGGAATCACACTGTGGAGCTTTCTGATCCTTGTACGCCTGATTCAGCTCCAGGTTTTTGAACACCGTTCCTTTATCCAGATCGCAAGCCAGAAACAGCAAGTTACCCGATCTATCCTTGCTCCGCGTGGAATCATTTACGACAGCCATATGGACGAACTGGCGACCAGCGTGCCGGTTAGTATGGTCGTCGCCGATCCTCACGCCATCAAAGACATTCCCGGAGCAGCGCAAAGCCTTGCCGAAATACTCGAAATGAATCCGCAGGATCTGCTGAACCGGATGACCGATCCAGCACATAGATACTATATGGTGGTCAAGCATCGGATTGATCCCAACGCCGAACGGCTCATCAAATCTCTCGGGATCGAGGGGGTCTATTTAGCAGAAGAGAGCATGCGAGTGTTTCCCAATCGCGAACTGGCCTGCCACGTCCTTGGATTCGTCAACATGAACGGGGATGGGACCTACGGTCTGGAACAGCAGTACAACAAAGAGCTGCAGGGAAAAGAGGGTCAGTTCTCGTTCGACGTGGATGCTCGCCGCCGTTCATTCCGGGTCAAGGTGGACAAGCCTCCGGTTCAGGGGCATTCGCTGGTGCTCAGCATCGACAAATCCATTCAGTACATCGCCGATCGCGAATTGGCAGCGGGAGTCGAAAAAGCCCAGGCCAGGGCAGGCACCGCCATTGTAATGGAATCCGATACGGGTCGAATACTCGCGCTTTCGAATTATCCGCAGTTCAACTGCAACACTTACAGTGACTATGAGCCGGATCTCTGGCGCAATCGTGGCATTTCGGATGTGTTCGAACCCGGATCCACGTTCAAAGTCGTGGTCGCCACCGCCGCCTTGGAAGCCGGATTGACCCGGCAGGATGAAATGATCGACTGCCAGATGGGATCGATCACAATCGGCCGACACTTGTTCCACGATCATAAAGGATATGGGCTTCTGAGCTTCAGCCAGATACTCGAGTACTCATCCAATGTGGGCGCTGCCAAGCTTGGACTGCGGCTCGGAGAACAGCGTTTGTATGAGGCATTGCGAACTTTCGGATTTGGTTCCAAAACCGGCATCGATCTCCCCGGCGAAATCGTGGGGATTGTGCGAGACTGGCATGACTGGTCCGGCTTGTCTATCGGAGCCATTTCATTCGGCCAGGAAGTGGGCGTGACTTCAATCCAGATATTGACCGCAATCAATGCCATCGCCAACGGAGGATATCGTGTTCGCCCATCCATCGTGGACCGGATTATTGACGAAGCGGGAGATCTTGTCAGTGTCAATGCTCCCGAACGAGTGCGGTTGATGAGCCCGCGAACGGCAGAGGCTGTGTCCAACGCATTCGAAGGGGTCGTCCTGCGCGGGACCGGGCGGCGCGCGGCCCTCGAGGGCTATCGAGCAGCAGGCAAGACCGGAACAGCCCAGAAGATTGTCGACGGGCACTATTCCCCGAGCAAATACGTTTCTTCTTTCATTGGATTTGCTCCGCTCCCCCATCCCCGTTTCACAATCCTGGTTCAAATTGACGAGCCTAAGGGAGTGCACTACGGCGGTGACGTCAGCGCGCCTTTCTTTCAGAAAATCGCACAAGAGGCCTTGCTGCAGCTTCGAGTGCCTCCCGACCCCAGTCTTCCATTGCCTCAATTCAAGCCCCTGGTCGCCGACAGGAGCACCGAAGACTACATTCCCGATGCAGTTCAGCCCCTGAAATCGCCCAGGAAAGCTTCAAAAGAGGAACCGGAACAGCAGGAAGCGATCGTAATCCCGGTCGGAGCAGGAAACCCCGTCGCGATTCCCGATTTCCGTGGATTGGGGAAAAGGACCGTCCTGGACCTTTGCCTCGCCCTTGGAATCAATCTGCAGGCGAGTGGCGCCGGAATAGCAGTCTTCCAGTCACCAATGCCGGGAACGAAAGTGCCGTCAGGGACAACCTGCAACGTTACCTTCGCGAAAGCGAACTTGAAGGAACAACTTACCGCCGCAGATCAGCGCTACGCAGCACAGCGTGCGAATCCTCGGCCATCTTCCGCAATCCGGCAGTGAGGCGAGATTTGGATGATTTTAGATAAGGCTCTAAGAAAGATAGCCGGAATCGAACAGCAAGGTGGAACCAACGTCGAGATCCGCGGAATCTCATACGATTCCCGATTGGTTCGAGCGGGGGATCTTTTTGTCGCCATCAAAGGGGAAAAAATCGACGGCGCGCGTTTCATCCCCCAGGCGATCGAAAGGGGCGCCGCAGCGGTTGCCTCGGAAATCAGAATCGGACGGGAGCCGGAGGTGACAAGCCTTGTTGTCCCCGATGCACGGAGATTCCTGGCCGAGATATCGCGGGTATTTTTTGAGGATCCATCAGAAGAACTGAAGCTGGTCGCCATTACCGGCACTAATGGAAAGACCACAACTTCTTATTTGATGGAATCCATCTACCGGCAGGCAGGGCACCGGTCATGCCTCGTAGGCACAGTTGAAATGAAGATCGGGAACCGCAGTTTTCACAGCGAGCACACGACTCCGGAATCTTCCGATCTGATGAGCTTCTTCCGGTCGGCGCTAACGGAAGGATGCACTCACGGCGCGCTGGAGGTCTCCTCTCACTCGCTGGCTCTAAAGCGCGTCTTTGGAACCCGTTTTCGGGTTGGCGTGTTTATGAATCTTACGCGCGACCACCTCGATTTCCACAAGGATATGGAATCTTATTTCCGGGCCAAGCAACTCCTGTTCTCCAGCGAAAACGGCAATCGGATTGAATCGGCCGTGATCAATACGGACGACCCTTATGGCAAACGCCTCTTGAGCGAGATCAGCTGTGCCGTCCTCAGCTTCGGATTCAATGAGCAGGCGGCCATTCGTCCTTTAGAACACCACAGCCGCTCAGACGGCACGGATTTGACTCTCATGACCCCGGCCGGTCCGATCCGGTACCGGCTGCACTTAATCGGGCGTCCCAACATTTATAACGTAATGGCGGCCACCGGAGCCGCCCTTTCGCTGGGCATTGGTCCGAACGAGATTCGAAAGGGCATCGAAAGCCTGGAGGGTGTGCCCGGAAGAATGGAACCGGTTGATGCGGGACAGGATTTCACCGTGGTCGTCGATTATGCCCACTCACCAGACTCTCTGGAGAACCTGCTGAATACGGTATCCCAACTGCCGCACGAAAAAGTCATTACCGTTTTCGGCTGCGGCGGCGATCGGGACAGGACCAAACGCCCGATTATGGGAACGATTGCAGTCATATTGAGCGATGTTGTGCTCGCCACATCCGACAATCCTCGGTCGGAGGATCCGTTGGATATCCTGGCAGAAATAGAAATGGGCCTGCGGAAGGGCCCGGCGCCGTACAAAATAATCCCGGACAGGCGCGAAGCGATACAAACAGCCATCACTATGGCTCGTAAAGGGGATGTTGTGGTGATTGCCGGAAAAGGACATGAGGATTACCAGATCCTCCGCGATCGCACCATCCCATTCGATGACAGGAAATTGGCGGGAGAACTGATTCGCGAGCGTTTAAAAAAGTAGTTTGAATTTAATGTGGGGCGGCTCTGGAGAGCCGCCCCACACGAAAGAGCAGGGCATGCCGAAGTTAACTGCTGCAGAGGTGGAATCCGGAACCGTCGGGACCCTGGTGCGTGG
>JBEKKY010000007.1:0-27154 GCA_050010475.1 Acidobacteriota bacterium
CCGGGGCAACCATCCCCGTCTCTCTCTTCACTTCTGCTATTCCCATCTTGGATTTTCTCTCCGCCCCCTACATTAAATTAAAGGGTAGCAGGTGTCTCACTATTATTGGCACAGAGGGTTATTTGAATCGGAAACAAATGATGGAAGAATTAGCTTTTTCAAATATGCCTATTTGTCCTATGGGTTAGACCATGCCTCGGTTGGCCGGCCCCCCCTATACAATCGATTTTGAATAATGGGTTAGAAACAGGCTTTGCCCTGAATTGAGGGATTAATTGAGGGAGTAAAAAGGAAGCGGATGATATGGTGCCGAAGGGGGGACTCGAACCCCCACGAGCTTAAGCCCACTAGACCCTGAACCTAGCGCGTCTGCCAGTGGCTATGGTTGAGAGTTTTGTCTAGCTTCAAAATTTAAGAGCACCTGGGACCATAATTTGGGATCTTCGGCCTGAAGCTTTTCCGTATTAACTCCTAACTCCCTAGCCTTGGCAATTGCTGCCAATGCTCTCTCGTTATCGCCTTGCGTCTTGAGGACAATGCCGGTCAGGAACTGCAGCATCCCATTCTTCGGGTGCAGTTGTACGGCGTCTTCCAAAACGCTGCGCGCCGCCGTATCGTTCCCTTGCAGGTGCCGAATTAGAGAAACGTTCAGCAGAACCGTCGAATCTGTACGCGCCAGATTCCTTGCATCCATGAAACTGCTCACCGCCAGCGCCGTGTCCCCTTTACGCAGATATGCTACTCCCAGGTTATTCAGCACCTCAGCAGAGCGCGAAACCTGGAGCAGGTTCCAGAGTGTTTGAATTGCCAGAGTGGGCTGGTCGACTTGGATGTAGCAGGTTCCGCGCATAAAATCGCCGTCCAGCTGAGTGCTCTTACTGCCGCGGCCCAAGGCCAGATGCGGGATAGCACTCCCGCAATTCCCCCGATTAAAATAAAGACTGCCAATCCGAAACTGGGCTTCGGGAAAATCCCGATAAATTTCAACAGCTTTTAACAAAAGGTGAAGCTTATCGTCCTCGCCGGAAGCCTCGAAACTTTGAACATAATATGCATAGGCCGTATTTGGAACTTTGCGCGTCCTCCCCTGAAACCTCTCTCTGGAATATGCCGGCGCCAAGCCATTGTTGCTGAGGATCAACCACGCCAGTTCGTTCTCCATCTGAGTCAAAGCAGTAAACGGACCATTGGCAACCATTTCTCCGCCCAATTTCAAAGCCTTGACATCAAGGACCCTGACAGAGATTTTAAGATTCTGTTCCCTGCCCGAAATGACCCCCATGACCAAAAAATCTGCGCCGGCATTCTGAGCGACCCGGATCATGCTTCCGCGGCTGAGTGGGGCGCCTGGAGGAAGGTCAAGGCCTTCCACAAGCCGGAGCAGTTCAACGCGATCCACTGAGCTCAAATCCTGAGTATCCAACTGGTCCGAAATAGATAAAGCAATTCCCTCGCCCAACCATTGGAGGCCTGCACCTTTCAACTGCTTTTCCAATGGAAAAACGATAATTTTCGGCTTATCCACTGCAAACATTGACGCAGGCAAGGAAATCAAAACCAACAGAACGGTCGCAGAAATTTTCAAAACATTGCTCTCCTGATCAATTATGCATACCATGGGCGGACGCCCTCGTAAAGCTCGATGGAACCATCCATGGGTTTGGATGAATAGATCCGTGCTTGACTGGCTTGACGCAAAGGATTATTGATATTTCGGAAGAGGGCCAAATGAAAGAAGGATAGACAAGGCATGATGCTCTATATCGGTGATCCTGCATTACGAATGCATGAACCTTCCTTGCATCCCCGCGCTCCAATAGGCCAGGAGCAATCCAGGGGATAGGATATTCGTGCGGACCGCCTGAAGGATTTAGCGACAGAAAATGAAAAAATATGCGTTTCGGATTTCTATTCTTTTTCTCACATTCTGCTCGATCACTCTGGCCGTGGAGTCCGACATGTATCGCCTCCTCTCAGTGTCAGACTCCGAGAAATTGATACTGGTTTCTCAAATTCCTAGTAAAACCAAGTACCTTCTTGATGCTGCGTCGGCCAAGATTACGGTAAATGGAAAAGCTGCGGAGTTCAAAGAGCTAAGGACCTTTTCCGTCATCCAGGTAAAAGTGGATCTTCGCAAATCAAGCAAAAATGGGATCGGACTTGACGGTTCTGCTACTGAAATCCGCATTTCCAGTCCGGAGAGGCCCAAGTGATTGCTGCCTTCAACATCATGTTTATTTTCATATATTTACGCGAAACAACATTTCCCTATAAAACCTCTTCACCGCACCAGTTCCATCTAATATAATCAATCGTTCAGGCGTGATAGCCAGGGGCGCCCGCAATTCCTACGGTCCATAACGGCCCGTAAATCCTCCCCGAGTACTTGAAAATGGCAACAGATCTGCAATTTGAGCTGAATTGGGAAACGGAACGATATGCGCTGCTGAATACCAGGGTCTGCGATCTGGAGCTCAATCTCGAGCAAACGCTGCTATTCCGATGTATTCAAAAGCTTTATTCAGAACTGGAAGCCAAGAAGCTTCTGTTCAAGCCTCCTTATTACTTTACCTGCGCAGGTGACGAATGGGGATGTCCGGATTGTGTGCCCATCATGGGAATCCCGTTCCATCTTGCGGATAACAGACTGGTTCGAATAGAGCGGGAAATGGGCTATACCGTCTACGACAAGAGGGATCTCATGATTCTGCTTCGCCATGAGGCCGGCCATGCCATCAACTATGCCTACGAACTCTACAACGAACCAGCGTGGCGGGAGATGTTTGGTGATTTTTATATCACTTATCCTACCAATTTCAGATTTAAGTTTAATCCCTTCAGCCGTTCCTACGTAAAGAGCCAGGGAGAGCCGAGGTATTATGCGCAGGCGCATCCCGACGAGGATTTTGCAGAGACTTTTGCAGTCTGGTTAACACCCCGATCAAACTGGCGGAATGCCTATAAAAAATGGCCTTCCATAAAAAAGCTGGAGTTTGTCGATCAGAGCATGCACGGGCTTCGCAATAAGAAGCCTTATGTGACCGCTGGACCTCTTGATTCTCCGTATCATTCGAAGACCTACACCCTGATCGAGTATTACGGAGAAACGCTCGATCATTTTAAAGACAAGGCGCTTGGCATCTATGACGAGGACCTAAGAAAAATCTTTGCCTCAGGATCCAACGGGCGCAAGCGAGGCATCCCTGCGAAGGATCTCATCCGCAAGAATCGGCGATTCCTTGTCAAAACGATTTCCCGCTGGACTGGCGCCCGGGAAAAAGTCGTTGCTCCCGTGATCGGAAGATTTTTTCTGCGCTGTCGCGAACTGAAATTGTCTCTTGTCCCCAATGACGAAAGCTATAGCCTCGCTTCCCTGGCGGCGCTCGGAACCACGGTTGTAATGAACTACCTGCACACTGGCCGCTACATCGCTGATTAGGTTCCCGATTCCAGAATCCAAATTCTAACTTGAAGGAGAAACTTGGATATCTATTTGGGATCTATAATCTGGAATTTTGAGCTTTCAGCCCAGGAACAGCTTGATGGAGCCGATGGTCAGCTGTTGAATTCGGCCCCAAAACAGCATGAGACCGACTGTAGGAAGCAGCATAATCCAAACCATGACATGGCTGGTCCAGGGGATCTGAATTATCGAGGTGTCTTCATTCGTTTCAATGATCATCGTTTTGATGACACGAGCATAGTAATACACAGCCACGACGCTATTGAGGGCGCCAACGACGGCAAACCAGACCAGGTTTGCATTAACGGCTGCGGCAAAGACATAGAATTTGCCAAAAAATCCGGCAAAAGGAGGAATTCCCATCAGAGAAAGCATGAATGCGGTCATCGAAATAGTCAGAAAAGGAGACCGCCGATAGAGACCGCGGTAGTCCTTCAGATCAAAGCTTCCAGTGCGATTGAACACCTCGATGACGACCAGAAATGCTCCCAAATTCATAAACAGGTAGGTGATCAGATATACAAGGGTCGCCTGCAGTCCCTGTGCTGTCAGCACCACAACTCCCATGAGAATGTAGCCGGCGTGTGCAATTGAAGAATATGCCAACATGCGTTTCATATTGTCCTGACGCAAAGCAGCAATGTTGCCCAGCAACATCGTGATGATGGAAATCACAAGCACCAGCGCACGCCAATCAATGGAACTAAAAGGAGTCCAAAAGCCGGGTGCTCCGGAAGAGTTGGAAAATCCGGTGAAGAAGAATCGAATCAGGATTGCAAAGCCGGCCGCCTTTGGCGCTACGCTCAAAAATGCGGTGACCGGAGTTGGGGCGCCGGTATAAACGTCGGGGCACCAGAAGTGAAAAGGAACAGTGGCGGTTTTGAATCCGAATCCCGCAAGGATCAGAGCGGTTGCAATCAACAGCATTGTGGAGTTGTTGCCGGTGGCAGTATTCGATGCCAGCGCATCGCGAATTGCCGCGAGTTTGGTGGTCCCGGTCAGTCCGTAAAGAAGCGTGATGCCGTACAGCATGGACCCGGTAGCGACGGCGCCGAATAAAAGGTATTTCAAGGAGGCTTCATTTGACTGACGGTCATTTTTAAGGTATCCGACCATGATATAACTGCCGACCGATACCATTTCCAGCGACAGGTACAGCATCAGCATATCCACGCTGGATACGAGCAGAAGCATCGCGAGCGTTACGCTCAGCAGCAATGCGTAAAACTCGCCAAGCGGCCCTTGCGAAAGCTCCTTGGATCCAGGCGTCGCAAGCAGAACAAGGAATGAAGTCAAAATCAAAAAACATTTGAAAAAAACGGCCATTTGATCGATCGCAATCACACCATAAAACATCGTTCCCGGCGGAGCGCTGCAAAGCGGAATACAGGAGAGAAAAGCCAGAATCAGCCCAAGACCAGTTATCACGAAGGTGAGATTTCTGCGAATGCGGAGAAACCCGACATCAGCAATGATGACGCAAAGGATGGTAGCGGTAAGAATGATTTCCGGATAGAATTTCTTAAGATCCCAAAGAAGCTGTGGATTCATGACTATCCCTTCAGAGTATCCGCGCGATCGAGATTGACAGTCTTGACGATCCGGTACATCGAGAGAATTATGGCAAGACCGACCGCAGCCTCCGCCGCTGCAATCACAATGACAAAGATGGCGAAAATCTGGCCGCTGATATTTCCTGCAGAGTATTTCGAGAAGGCGACCAGATTGATATTTGCGGAATTCAGAATCAGCTCGATCCCCATCAGGACGTTCACGGCGTTCTTTCGCGTAAGAACTCCCATGATGCCCAGAGAAAAGAGCGCAGCGCTTATTACAAGATAGTGGCTGAGTCCAATCATTCGGATCTTCTCCTGACAATCATCGCCGCTCCGATCAACGCAACCAGCAGCAGAATAGAGGCTGCCTCGAATGGGAGAATGTAATCCCGCATCAGAAGCTCTCCGATGACAGCCGTCGTGGGTACCGCAGGGCTTTGACCGCCTCCGTGCCAGCGGGTGTGCAACATGGAGGTCGACAGTATCCCAAAAGCACACAGAACGGCCATCACTGCCGGCAGCACCTGGAAAGTTTCTGATTTAAGGTTCAGATCATATAGTTTGTGGGTAAGCATGACTCCAAACAGCAGCAGCACCAGGATTCCGCCGACATAGATGACCATTTGGGTCGCCGCGAGGAAATCCGCTCCCAAGAATGCATATAGCGCCGCCACGCCGAAAAATGTGAACAGCAAGGCAAAGGCAGAGCGGATGAGGCTGCGTGCAAAAACGACAACGGCAGCAGAGCCAACGGTCAACACGGCGAAAAAATAGAAAACGATTTGGGTGAGCAGATTGTTGTCCATAGAAAATTTCAGGCTATGTCGACTTTCTCCTTCGGAGCCTTGCTGGTTGCAAGTTTATCTTTGGCAAAATGGTAAATGTGCTCATCCTTGTCGTAGACGGAATATTCATATTCTCCCGTCATGGTCAAGCAATGGGTCGGGCAAGAAAAAGTACAGAGGCCGCAATAGCAGCATAGTGCCATGTCGATGTCGTATGTGAGTGTGCGGAGCTTGATCGCCGTTCCGTCGGACGCGAAAATTTCAGGTTCATCTTTGCCGCGCTTCTCGGTCTTGATCGTGATGCAGTTTGTAGGACAGGCACGAACACACTGACCGCAGCCGATACAGTCCTCAATCTTGTTGAAGAGCCGCGCCCGGCTTCGCTCCGGCATGGTCCACCTCTCCGTGGGGTATTGGAGCGTCACCGAACGAGTAAACAGATGACGCCAGGCAACTCCCATCGATTTCAGCACGGTAACGCTTCCGAGCCCGAGGTTCTTGAAATAATTCAACATACAATCCTCTAAAATTCCTCACCAGTAGACGGCGAGCCAGCCGACACTCAATACCAGCACAAGAGAAATCGGCAAAAGCACCTTCCAGCTCAGATACATCAACTGGTCAACGCGCAACCGAGGGAGCGACCAGCGCAGCCACATCTGCAAGAAAATAATCACAAGCACTTTTAAGAAGAACAGAATCGGTCCTGGGACAAGCTGCGGCACAATGGAGGCGGGAATAATCTGCGTCCAGCCGCCGAGAAACAGAGTCGTTGCCACACTCGCGACCAAAAACATGTTGGCGTACTCGGCGAGGAAGAAAAACGCGAAGCGCATCCCCGAATACTCGGTGTGATAGCCTGCCACAAGCTCGGATTCCGCTTCAGGAATATCGAACGGCGTACGGTTCACCTCGGCCAGTGAGGCGATAAAATAGACAATGAATGCCAGGAAAATAAACGGATTTCGGAAGAGAAACCAGTGCTGGATTCCTCCCTTCTGTGCGTTGACGATGTCAACCATCGACAAGCTTCCGACCGGAATGATGACGGTCATGATCGCGATCGTAGAAGGGATCTCGTAGCTGATGATCTGCGCAGCCGCACGCATTCCGCCATAAAGCGAATACTTGTTATTCGAAGCCCAGCCGGCCATGATGATTCCAATCACGGAGAGGCTGCCGACCGCTACGATATACAGGACTCCGATATTCAAATCGCTCACAAACGAAGAGGCTCCAAAGGGCACAACCACAAATGCTGCAAACGCGCCAAGGAATACGATGAACGGCGCCATCTTATACAGCAACCTATCCGCCGATGCCGGAACGATGTCCTCTTTCAGAAGCAGCTTCAATGCATCCGCCAGCGTTTGCGCCCAGCCATGCCAGCCGCCGACGTACATGGGACCCAGGCGGTCCTGGATATGGGCGGAGACTTTTCTTTCCAGCCACACGGCAAACAGCACGGCAATGGCAAGAGCCGCAAATATAACAACGCAGCTCACCAAGACTGGAAGCAATGCTCGCACAATTCCCGGAAGCGCATCGTATCTCGGTATGAATTGCAGAAGTCGCGCAATAGACTCCATCAGAACTTTCCTCTGCTAACGGTCAATTTCGCCCAGCACAATATCGAAGCTGCCTAAAATAGCAACAACATCGGAAATCATCGTCCCTCTGCTCACTTCCCGAAAAGCGCTCATGACCGTGAAACAGGGGGATTTCACCTTGAGCCTGTAAGGTTTGAGACTCCCGTCGCTGACGATGTAGTAGCCAAGCTCTCCGCGGGGGCATTCTGTGCGCATATAGATGTCGCCGGCCGGGGGCTTGACGCGTTTCGGAATCGATTCATGCACATCGCCAGGCGTCAGTTGAGCCACAGCCTGCCGAATGATTTTGCAGCTCTCTTTAACCTCGCGAATCCGGACCATATACCGGTCCCAACAGGACCCGAGAGGACCGTATTCTCCCTTCCCGACAGGTATTTCGAAATCGATGTCCTGGTAGCCCAGATAGGGTTCATCCTTACGCACGTCGAATTTCACTCCGCTGCCTCGCAGGTTTGGGCCGGTCACGCCATAGCTGATGGCTGTTTCGGGAGACAGGATTCCAACCGCAGCTGTGCGTTTTATAAAAATGTAATTGTCGGATAGGAGAGTATTGAGTTTATCGACCTGAGGTTCAAAATAATCGATAAACTCGATCAGCCTCTTTTCAAAACCCGGCTTGAGGTCGTACATCAAGCCGCCAATCCAGTTGTAGTTGTACAGCAGCCGTGCGCCGCAGGTTTCCTCGAACAGGTCCAAAATCGTTTCACGGTCCCGGAAGCACCACAGAAACGGCGTGAAAGAACCAATATCATTGCCGTAGGTTCCGGCAGCTATCAGGTGGCTCGCGATGCGGTCCAGTTCCGCCATGATTATCCTGATATAGCGAACCCGATTATTGACCTGAATCCCCATCAGCTTCTCCACTGTGAGGACATATCCCAATTCCATGTTCATTGCCGCGCAATAATCCATCCGATCGGTATAAGGAACCACGGCCGGATAGTCGACGTTCTCCACATGCTTCTCAAAACAGCGGTGCAGATAACCGATGTGCGGGATGGCATCGGCTACGATTTCGCCATCGGTTTTGAGCTCGAGACGCAATACACCATGCGTTGAAGGATGCTGCGGCCCCATGTTCAACGTCATCACATCGCCGCTGTAATCTACTTCCATCAGTCCTCCTAAACAGGCATATCCCGATAGCTCTTGGGAGCTTTGTAGTCTTTCCGCAGCGGGTAGCCTTCCCAGTCGTCGGGGCAAAGGATCCGGCGCAGATCGCTGTGGCCGTCGAAAACGATTCCGAACATGTCGTAGGCTTCGCGTTCATGCCAGTTGGCCACGGCCCAAACCGATTCGACTGTGTGGATGACAGGCGCTTCTCGGGGCAAGCGGCACTTCAACGTGTATCGGTGCCGGTGTTTCATCGAATACAGGACATAAACAACTTCAATACGGTCTTTATAGTCCACCCCACCCAGCAATTCGAGGTGATCCATGCTCAAACGATCGTCGGCTCGGAGAAACTGACTGACTTCGAGGATAGCGGCCGGTTCGACAGCGCTCCATGGATTGATCGCGTCTGGCTTGGATTCAAGGATCCGGCTACCGAATTTTTCTGTTATCAATGCGGCGATTTCCTGGGGAGTCATGCGGCACCCGATTTTTTCTTTGCGATCGTTTCGCGCTTGATTTTTTTCTGCAACTGAATGATTCCCTCCAGCAGAGACTCGGGACGAGGAGGACACCCCGGGACATAGACATCCACCGGAATAATCTGGTCCACTCCCTTTAACACATGATAACCATGCTGCCAGTAAGGCCCCCCCTTATTGGCGCAGCTTCCCATCGATATCACGTACTTGGGAGCCGGCATCTGATCGTAAAGCCTTTTGATGCGACTGGCCATTTTCAGAGAAACAGTACCCGCTACTATCATAACGTCCGCCTGACGGGGAGTGCCGCGGAAGACTTCAGCGCCAAACCGAGCCAGATCGTAGCGGGAAGCGCCGGTCGCCATCATCTCAATCGCGCAGCATGCCAATCCAAAAGAGAGCGGCCAGGGAGAAGAAGAACGGGCCCAGTTGAAAATCCAATCCAGCGATGTGATGAAGACGTTGTCTTCAAATTTTCCTTCCAGAACTCCCATTTGCTCCCCCTATTCCTTCATTGCGTCCAGATCGCCGGATTTCACCCATTCCAGATCACCCTTCTTCCAGACGTAGGCCAATCCCACAACAAGAATGCCAATGAAAACAAGTCCCTCAATAAATGCAAACGAACCCAGTTTTTTGAAGACAACGGCCCAGGGGAGCAGGAAAACTATTTCCACATCGAAGATGATGAAAATGAGGGCAAAAACGTAGAACCGAATATTGAAGCGGATCCATGCCGATCCTTCGGGAACCTCGCCGCATTCATAAGGTATATATTTATCTTTTCCCGGCGTGCCCTTGGCTTGAAGCAGGCGTGAAAGCAGAAGCGTAACTGCAAGGAAAATAAAACCAACCACTAGGAACAGGAGAACGCTGGCGAAGCTGAACAGCATAGGCTCACTCCATGCCTGGAGAACTCATGCACCTCCAGGTTCTTAACCGCTCCCTAACCCATCAACTCGCTGTTCTCCAAGTAGGCTTGAGGGCTGAATCGGGGCATTAGATTAGCGGAAACAAAAAATAAAGCTTATATAACCGATGCAACATCGGTCAAGCACAAAGATAGTACGGTGCGTGCAGAAACAATGCAGGCTTCCCGGCCACCATTTTCACGCACCGATGGAAAAGATTGACAGTGCGGAACCGGAAACTTAATCCGGTATCTTGTATCCTGGGTCTTACATCTTGTATGCTGCGTCAATCGTGAATTCTGTATTTTCGCTCAGGCTTGCCGCATTTGGCACGCTTTTCATCACAGCTTTCGGTTTCTTCAGCTATACCATCATTCGCCTGGTCCGGCAGTTGGCCCTCGGACAGCCGGATCGGCGCTTCAGCCAACTGGCGCTCAGGCTGAAAAACGTTCTAATGATCGCTTTCGGACAGTCCAAACTTCTGCGCGATCCTGTTGCAGGGCTGATGCATTTCTTTATTTTCTGGGGTTTTATCATTTTGCTCTCCGCAGTTTTCGAGGCGAATGTCCAGGGGATTCGACCTCAGTTCACGCTGAAGATACTCGGTCCACTTTTCCCTCCCCTGGCGGTCGCGCAGGAAGCCATCGGAGCCATGGTTGTCTTTTCTTGCGCATTCGCCCTGAGCCGATGGTATCTGTTTCCTCCCAAGCGATACTTTGGGCGCGAAATCAGCAAACACGTTCGCTTCGATGCCACTATCATTCTTGTCTTGATCTTAACCATCATGGTTTCAATGTTCGGGACGAATGCTGCGCGGATGCTGGAATCCGGCCATTTGGAGTCAGCCCGATTCATCTCAGTTCCTATCGCGCGCCTGCTTGGCCACTCAAACCGCATACACCGCTACGTTGATCTCTTCTGGTGGACCCATATTCTGGTTATTCTCGGTTTCCTAAACTATCTTCCCTATTCGAAGCATTTGCACGTCCTCACCAGCATTCCGAATGTTTTCTTTGCCTCATTGAGGCCCCGGGGCGAACTGACAAAGCTGAACTTTGAGGACGAATACGCTGAAAGCTACGGTGCGGCGGACGTACAGGACCTGACTTGGAAGCAGCTTCTCGACGGATTCACGTGCACCGATTGTGGCAGGTGCACCGCCGCTTGCCCGGCGAGTATAACGGGGAAACGGCTAAGCCCGCGCAAGATTATTATTAACGTCCGGGAACGCGTTTCTGAGCTGGCTCCAGTGCTTATGAAAAATAGGCAAGCGAGCCATAGGGAAATTGTCGATCACAGGCTGCTCGATTCTTTCATTTCGGAGCAAGAGTTATGGGATTGCACAACCTGCCGCGCATGCATGGAAGAGTGCCCCGTAATGATCGAACACATTCCCGTGATCCTGCAGATGCGCCGCTATCTTGTGCTGACGGAATCCCGTTTTCCTAAAGAGCTGACACCGGCATTCAAGAGCCTGGAAACGAGCTACAATCCGTGGGGGTTCAGTCCCGAGTCCCGGAAAGACTGGGCGAAAGGGCTTGATGTTCAAACAATGGCTCAGGTCGATGGGGATGCCGAAATTCTTTACTGGGTAGGTTGTGCCGGATCTTTTGACGCCAGATATCAAAAGGTTTCAAGGGCCATAGTTAAGTTAATGAATGCGGCGCGCGTACGATTCGCCATATTGGGAAACGAGGAGAAATGCAACGGTGATCCGGCCCGCAGAACCGGCAATGAATACCTTTCCCAGATGCTCATTGCCGACAACATCGAGACGCTGAATCGTTACAAGGTTAAGAAAATAGTGGCGACCTGCCCTCACTGTTTTAACACCCTGAAGAATGAATATCCGCAATTCGGTGGCAGGTACGAAGTCTTGCATCACACTGTTTTTCTATCCGGACTGATCCGTTCAGGCAAGCTTAAGATCGGAAAGCGCAAGGCAGAACGAATCGCTTTTCACGATTCCTGCTATATCGGTAGACATAACGAGATCTACAATGCTCCCAGGGATCTGATCGCACAATGCGGAACACCTGCGGTTGAAATGAAACGCTCCCGAAGCAGAGGGCTTTGCTGCGGTGCCGGAGGCGGCAGGATGTTTATGGAAGAACAAATCGGGAAACGAATCAACGTGGAGAGGATCGAAGAAGCGTTAGAACTGAATCCCAAGACCATTGCGACCGAATGCCCATTCTGCATGACTATGCTGACCGATGGAATCAAGGTCAAAAATGCGGATGAACAAGTCCATGTTCGGGATGTGGCCGAGATTCTGGCGGATTCTCTTGAATGACGCGGTTCAAATCCAATCTGAATCAATTCTACCTGCCATCCACCGATTTCGAGAGCCTGAGGCTACAGCCGATCGACCGGGTCTCCGGCATAGAAATCGCACCTCCTGACAGAATTGCATCCAATGCATCCGCTACATAGGCGATTCTTCCGTTTTCCCCGAGGTTCTTGTTGTTATCCAGAGCGCCCTTGTAGCGCAACACTGCGCCGCCATCGAGGATGAATGCACTTGGCGTGTGAGTTGCCCCCAATTTTTCCGCGACACTCCCTTCGGAATCCAATAAAACGGGGACCTTCATATTCAAGTTGGCAACGTTTGCCCGAATTTCTGCCGCAGTTTCGTCTGGACTTGAAGCAATCCCGAGCACTACAACCTTTTTCCCTTCATACTTGCTGCGAATCTCCTCGATTCGATCAATATAGGCAAGAGAGACCGGGCATTTGAAGGACCAAAAAACAAGCACAACGACATTGCCCGAGTATGCATTCAGAGAGTGAGTCTTTTCAGACGTATCCGACAGTTGGAAATTGGCGATTTTGGATCCGATGTCGGCAGCGCCGGCGTATTGGCCGATCACAGCCGTCATCCCGAGGCACCCGATCGAGATCATCAGAAATCTCGATATAAACTGCCGTACGCTCATCGCCTTCTCCCTGGACTGAATCAGTCAATCCATCGCGTCCAGGCTTGCAGGCGTTCCTTCAGCCGCGCCATAAAACGATCCGCGACAGCACCATCAATTACGCGGTGATCGAAACTGAGTGAAAGACATACCATTGAGCGGATTGCAATGGCATCGTGAACAACCACGGGACGCTTCTCGATTCCACCCACTCCAAGAATCGCCACCTGGGGCTGGCTGATGATTGGGGTGTTAAATAAGGCGCCAAAGGTGCCGGGGTTTGTCATGCTGATGGTTCCCCCCTGCACGTCATCCGGCTTTAACCTCTTGGTGCGTGCACGCTCGGCAAGATCCTGTATCGCAAGTGCGAGTCCCGTGAAGCTCTTCAGATGCGCATTCTTCACAACCGGCACAATCAATCCCGTTTCCAAAGCGACCGCAATTCCCAGGTTGACCGGCTTTTTGTAAACGATATTCTCGCCCGCAACTGAAGAATTGAGAATTGGAAACTCCCGGACGGCATCTATCAGCGCTTTTGCAAAAAAGGGAGTATACGTCAAGGGAATGCCTTCCCTTTTTTCAAATTCCGCCTTGCGGGCTTCACGCAGTTGAACGACCGGAGTCATGTCAACCTCGAAGACCGTGCTTACATGCGCGGATGTTCTTCTGCTGAGGACCATATGTTCTGCGATCGCCTTGCGCATGGGCGTCATGGAAACAGTTTCGGTTTCACCAACAAACTGGGGCGTCTCGTAAGCGGCCACTGCTGCTTGAGCAGGCTCCAGAACGGCAGGCGCAGGACTGACCTGGATGCGTGGCTGCTGCTCCGTCTCCTCCAACTGGAGCGGCACGGCTGGTTCCGGATGCGGGCGGGCGGATTCTGCCTCCTCAGGGGCCGAGCGCTTTGCCAAATAATTCAGCACGTCTTCTTTCGTAATGCGTCCCTCTAGGCCTGTGCCGTGAATTTCGCCAAGATCGATATTGTTTTCCCGCGCGAGCCTTCGAACCAACGGAGATGTTCGAATGTCCTGCGCTCGAATGCCTGGGGAAACCTCGGCTGGCGTGGTCGCTTCAGGGGCCGGAGGCGGAGCCGCTTCGGTTCTCTGCGGCTCGGGATGCACAGGGGCTTCGGGCTTGGTCGGCGCTTCCTGAGGGATCTCTTGGACCGCAACCTCACGCGAAGGAGTAATCGCGGATTCCTTTTCCTCAGCGCCGGATTCAGTGATGATTGCCAGGATGGTATTGATTTGAACGGTTTTGCCTTCGGGGACCAGAATCTGGCTCAGAACTCCGGAGGCCGGCGATGGGATTTCCGAATCCACTTTATCGGTTGAAATTTCAAACAGAGGCTCATCACGCACAACGGTGTCGCCTGCTTTTTTCAGCCATTTTGTAAGAGTGCCTTCGAATATGGATTCTCCCATCTGCGGCATTGTCACTTTGGTCGTCATCGATCCATACCTCCCAATTAAGAATGCGGCATCATCAAAGAACCGTTTTTGCGCGCTGCATATCCCGCAGGAATCACATCCCTGGAGCGCCGGGGGAAGTGCATTTATCCACTGCTCCGGTTGCCCCTGGCAGGCGCCGGAGTTCATCGCGGAATTCGCAAACCTTCATCCAAGTCATACGGCGGCCGAAAGTGGATCCGAATTCAACCGCATACCGATCTGCAACCTCCTGCATATCCACAGTGCGCATCAGGCGCCTTTGCATTGAGGTTACGCTTTTCCCCATGATACCGCAGGGTACAATCAGGTCGTAATAACTCAGATCGGTGTTGACATTCAAAGCAAAGCCATGGCGAGTTACCCAGCGGCTTATGTGGACTCCCATGGCCGCAATTTTTCCATTCCGAGTCCACACACCCGTAAGCCCCTGAACACGCTCCCCGTCGATTTTGTAGATTGCGAGAAGCCGAATCAACGATTCTTCCAGTTTCCGCATGTACCCGTGAACATCGCGCTCGCCCGGCCCCAGGGACAAGATGGGATAGCCTACAAGCTGGCCTGGACCGTGGAATGTAATGTCGCCCCCGCGGTCCACGTCCCAGAGTTCAACTCCGCGAGATTTCAAAAGCTCCTCGGCGACCAGCAGATGATTCCGGTTTCCATTTCGGCCCAAAGTGATTGTCGGCGGGTGTTCCAGGAGAAGAAGCACATCTTTTTCAAAGCCAAGCCTCTTCAACCTGCAGATCTCCATCTGCAGTTCGAGAGCTGCACCATAGGAAACACACCCATACCAGGCAACAACACAATCTTTTAATTCAGTCACGGGCCGCTAAATATGGATTGCGGCCCCGCTGTATAACGCATGAGCCGCTTCCATGATTCCCTCCGAAACGGTGGGATGTGGATGAATCAGATGGGACAGGTCGGCGGCCGCAGCTTCAAGGCCGATCAAGGCGGCCCCTTCGGCGATCAATTCCGTCACATGCGGTCCGATCATGTGGAGACCCAGGATCTGTTTGTATTTTTTCTCGCTGACTAGCTTTACAAATCCTTCATTCTCACCCAGGATTGTCGCCTTGCCGACGGCTGCGAAGGGAAACTTGCTCGTAACAACATCGAACCCTCTTTCGCGTGCCCCAATTTCCGTAAGCCCCACGCTTGCAACTTCGGGCTGGCAGAAGGTGCAATTGGGAACCAGGTCGTAGTTAATGGGCCAAGGATCTCTGCCCGCGATGTATTCCATCGCCAGTATCCCCTCATGCGAGGCAAGGTGCGCGAGGGCTTGTGTGGGAACCACGTCACCAATGGCAAAGACACCCGGAACATTTGTCTGCATATTCGCATCGATATTTACATACCCGCGCGACGTGACGACGCGGAGCTTTTCGAGCCCGATTTCTTCACTGATCGGCCTGCGCCCGACGGCAATCAGCGCTTTTTCCGCCACAAGATTTTTGGCTTCGCCATCGGAATTTACGATTTGCGCATGAACCGCTCCATCTTTGACCCGGACATCCTCGAGACGCGCACTGGTGAGAATCTTGATTCTTTTTCTGGTCAGCAACCGCGCTATTTCCTCCGATATCTCTGGATCTTCCAGCGGAAGAACGCGAGGAAGCATTTCAACCACCGTAACATCCGCACCAAATCTTGAAAAAATTGAGGCGAACTCCATCCCCACCGCTCCAGCGCCTATGATCAGGAGAGACTTGGGAACACTTTCCAGATCCAGGATTTCTTTGTTGGTCATAACAAACTGGCCGTCCAAATCCAGACCCGGCAAGAGCCTTGCCTCGGATCCCGTCGCAACAATGATGTTTCTGGCACGGACTTCGGCCGATGGTTCTCCCTCAACTTGCACAGTTCCGGGAGCAGTCAGCCTCCCTTTTCCGTGATAGGTACTGATTTTATTTTTTTTCATCAGAAAATCAGTCCCCATCGAAAGCTTCCTGACCAATTTATCTTTGCGTGCCTTTACCAGATGAAAATCCAGATTGATTTCTTTGTATAAAATTCCAAATTCCTTCCCATTCAGGGCCTTTTCATAGATGTCTGCATTAAACAATAGTGCCTTTGTTGGAATACAGCCCCAATGCAGGCAAGTGCCGCCGAATTTGGAATATTTTTCGATCAACGCCACTTTGAGTCCCAGTTGACTGCCTTTGATAGCGGCAACATAGCCCCCTGGACCGCTCCCAATAACCGCAACATCGTATAAAACGGACTCTGTACTCAAGATCACCTCTTCCGCATCAGCGGGGGATAGTTGAATGATAGGGACTATTGTACTTGTAGGACCGGAAGCATCCCAAGGTCACCGAGTCACGCAAGTTTGGGATCCCGAGATTAATTCCCATGAAGAACTGTGCCCGGCGTAAGCGCCCATAAATTGAGCAATTACAAAGTTTGCATGATACATCGCCCATGTGTAGGAGTCAAGGAGAAGGAGCCAACGACAGGGGGTAAGACGTCGAAAGGGCAGGCGAAGACGATTGAAGTATCGGGGATATAATCAGCAGGCTCAAAAAGCTCCTGCGGTTCCGGAGATCTGTGTTCTGCTAATTCGTATTTATGTTTCTGCTGCCCGCATTATCTGAGTAGTTGATCCATCCTGTATATCATTCCCTCGCGTGTATAGGAGGCAAGTTCGACAATGCCCGTGTCCATGCGGATTGCGTCTTCCGGGCATGCTTCCACGCAAAAACCGCAAAAAACACAAACACCGATATCGATGTCAAAAATGCGCGGCATCTTTTCGATATCCGGATCCGGGTTTTCCTCAGCGATGATGTGGATGCAGTGAGCGGGACATATGGTTTCGCACATCATGCAAGCCACGCATCGCGGAGATCCGTCCTGCCGTGTCGTTAGACGATGGCGCGTTCTCAGCCTTCTTGCAAAAGGACGGCGTTCCTCCGGGTACTCTATCGTGACCGTTTCCCCTTTGCCAATCTTCATGCCAAAGCCGCGAAGCACATGGCGGGGAAAGTTCACGACAAAATGTCTGGCCGTCAAAGCCAGGCCGCGGATGATTTCGACGAGGTAGATCTGTTCGATCCGATTAAGAGGTTTTTGGATCATAAGAACTCTTGATAACGCATCTGATTCCCGGCTTTCAAACGGTGCTTGACGCAGTCACCAACTCTTCCAGGCGTTGCCTCAGAAGATCGCCGTGAGCATTTTCCTGGCTGGCGAAATTGATCAGGATCTGCTTGCCTTGAGTTTCCTCAAACCTGTCGGCATATTTCTTAAAAAACTCGGCCGAGTCGCGGATTAGAGAAATTGCAAGCTCTACAGAAGCTTTGGCATCCAGCCGAAACTCGCCGCTCCTTTCGAACTCGGTCAGATCCGGAACCACACTTTCCAGCTCGCATGGATCAAAATGCAGAAAGACAGGCGCATGTTCCAGATCTTTCTCCTGCTTAACGATTCCTTCCAGTTTGCCGTTCAGTTCAGCGATATGGTTTTCTTCCTCCCGCACCATATGCTCAAAAACCCCTTTACCGCTCGGATCCTGGTTCCGGCTCGCTGCATCGTGGTAAAAATCAAGACACCGAGCCTCCATGCTGAGAGCCATTTTAATCGCATCTCTCGCGAACATTCGCTCCGTGTCCTGCTTTTGGACTTCCACAGCCGGGCGATGCTCGCGGCAGTCATCACAAATTCCGTAGGTCTGGAACCGATGATGAATTGGCTGGAAGCGATAGCGTTGAATGATTGCGTCTTGAATCCTCTCCAGTTCCGGGCACACAAATTCAATCGCTCTGTGACATTCGGTGCAGACGATATGATGGTGATGGGGATGGTGATAGCAGTGCTCGAAACGGGTCAGCCCGTCACCGAGCGTAATCTCCCGGGCAATGCCGCATGCCGTCAACGATTTGAGGGTGCGAAAAACTGTTACAACCCCCACTTTTTTGTCCTTCTTTTTAACGAGCGCATAAATATCTTCGACGCTAAGATGTCCCTCAGTATTGAGAAAGGTCTCCAATATCAGGTCTTTCTGGTAGGTCTTCTTAAGCCCATTCTGACGCAAGTAGGCATAAAAGAGCTCCGTCTCTTCCTTCAGTTTTCTGAGTGACATTTCTACAGTCCTCCCCCGTTGAACGGCCCTTTTATCATAACACCACTTTGCAAATGATCTTCAACAAAGATTTAGTCCTTTAATCCTTCAGAAACCTGTATTCGAGAACAAAATGGTGACAGTCCACCGTGTTGCTAGGATTCACGGCTGGCAAGAAAAGTGAAGCTGATTCGGTGCCGTTCACTTTCGAGAATGCTGAATCCTCGAAGCCGCAACAGCTCTCTGAGTCCGGATTCATCGAAAAACCCGAACCGTATGAATCGTTCGAGGAAAAATGCAAATCCGGCTGACCTTGCCGGGCGGATGGTCGTCTGCACACAAAGATATCCGCCGGGCTCCAAAACTCTGCGGATCTCCGTAAGGGCGGCATCCGGCCGATCAAACAGATGAAGCGCCCCGCAGCAGTTGACGTAGGGGAAAGCAGCGTCAACAAACGGCAGACTAAAAACAGATGCGCGGATGAAAAAGAGATTGTTCAAGCCTTCTTTCTTCAGAAGTCTCTGGGCCCGCATCAACATCGGCCACGAAAGATCGAGTCCGATGACCGTGTTGCCGCTCAGGCGCGCCAAAGGACGCGTGAATACGCCTGTACCGCAGGCGACGTCGAGAGCACGCGTCGCGCATTTCCCTTCCCCTATCCGCAGTACAGTTTGCATCTCCTCCCCAAAAGGGCGCGAACTGGCGAGGTAATATCCGACGCGGCGCCAGAACTTTTCATAGACAGACACAATCAGCGGGGTCTGCATTAACCGTTGAAACGGCGTAATAATCTCGCCTGGTTGATCGCCAAGCATATCCAATATTCCGTTTTTTGCCGGATACTGCGTCAAACAGGAATTGCAGGAAACTCCAGCGGGAAGCGCATGCAAACCGGCGCTGGAGCAACGAGGACATCGAAGGTAGGGTAGGATTCCGGGTATCATCAATGCAGCTATGCCGGCTTTGTGAGAATTTCCGGGCCATTTTCGGTGATTGCCACCGTGTGCTCGAAATGCGCCGACGGTTTGCCGTCGAGAGTCACAACAGTCCACCCATCGGAAAGAATCTGAACTTGGTCCGTCCCCATGTTTACCATCGGTTCAATAGCTAAGACTAGTCCCGGCCGGAGCTTTATCCCGCGCCCATTTGAGACATAGTTGAGCACCATGGGGTCTTCATGCATGTGCCTGCCGATTCCATGTCCCCCAAATTCTTTCACAAGGCTAAAGCCATGAGCTTCTGCATGGACCTGGATGGCTCTGGAAACATCGGAGAGATGGTTTTCCGGCACCGTTTTCTCAATTCCAAGGTAGAGGCATTCTTCCGTAACCTGAAGAAGCTTCATTGTTTCAGGAGCGATCCTGCCAATGGCAACGGTGATGGCCGCATCACCGAAATAACCTTTATGCAGGACACCAAAATCCAATCCAACAATATCCCCCTCTTTCAAAACGGCTTCGCCGGGAATTCCGTGAACCACCTGATGGTTTATCGAAGTGCACAGTGCTCGGGGATAGCCCCGGTATCCTTTGAATGCCGGCTCGGCGCCTTCCCGCAACGTTCGCTCCTCTGCCACGCGGTCAAGTTCTTTCGTGCAGATGCCGGCTTTGCAGTGTTGCCGCAGTTCTTCCAAAACGGCGGCCACAATTCGGCCCGCCTCGCGCATTATTTCAATTTCACGTTTTGACTTGAGGGTGATCATAGGTCGTTTTGTAGGAGTTGGAACCGGCTCATTACCCAGCGCCCTTCCAATGATCAATCGAGCGGCGCAGGTTGTCAACAGGACCGGCGTCAAATGGGAAGCTCGCCTATTTCGCCATGGGACCTCGTCTTTTTAATACGACTGGCCGACGAAATAAGTGGGCGTCCCCTGTGCTTAGCGGTCCAATTCCCCTGCAATCATATTGATCGAGCCGAATGTGGCAACAATATCGGCCATCATGTATCCCGCCAGCATCTTGTGAATTCCAGCCATTGAGAAAAAACAGGGCGGCCGAACTCGAACCCGATAGGGTCGATCCTTGCCGTTGCTGGCGACATAAAACCCCAATTCCCCATTCGCGCCTTCAACCGCAAAGTAGGTATCACCTGCAGGAGGGCAAATTCCATGCGAATCCATGATGAGCATAAAATGGTTCATCAGTCCCTCGATGTTGCCGTATGTATTTCCCTTGTCAGGCAGAGAGACTTTTTTGTCCGCGGCCATGATCCGCTCATGGAAAGGGCGCTCTGAACCTTCCAGAGTAGGTTCCACCGTTGCGCTGGCATTCACTAATCCGGCCGTATGCCCCAGTTTGGCCTCATCGACCAGATCGAAAGACCGGATAGCCTTGTCGTTCGCATCCGCGTTGACCGGACCGCCCGGAAGATCGCGCACGCACTGGCGAATGATGCGGATGCTTTGTCTCATTTCCTCCATGCGCACGATATATCGATCGTAGTTGTCACCACGTTCACCAAGCGGCACTTCGAAATCGACCCGGTCATAGACGCAATAGGGGAATGCCTTGCGAACGTCATAGTTGATTCCCGAAGCACGGCCCAATGGACCCGTTATCGCGTAGCTGACCGCATCCTCCCTTTTCAACACTCCGACATCGCGCGTCCGATCAACGAAGATCCGGTTTCTGGTAAGCAGTTTGTCCACTTCCCTGATTTCCTTTTCGGTTTTAACCAGGGCCGTTTCCAGCCTTTCTTCCAAGCCGGCGGGGAAATCCCCCTTGACTCCACCAATTCGCCCGTAGGAAATGGTTAACCTTGCTCCGGTTACCTCTTCGATGATTTCGTAAAGGTACTCCCTTGCCTTCATCAAATATAAAAAGGCCGTCATCGCGCCTAATTCCATTGCGGAAGCCGCAATGCATGTCAGATGGTCGGTAATTCTGGAGATTTCTCCCATTATCACGCGGATGTACTGGCATCTCTCGGTGATCCGGATTCCGAGCAACTTCTCCACAGCGCCACAGTACCCGAAATTGTTGATGAGCGGAGAAACGTAATTAAGGCGGTCCGTGTATGGGATAGCCTGTGTCCAGCTCGAGTTTTCACAGCTTTTTTCGAACGCGCGATGAAGATACCCGATCTCCGCTTCCACCTTGACTACTTTTTCCCCTTCCAGTTCCGTTATCAGCCGGATAACTCCGTGCATTGCAGGATGGGATGGCCCCACATTCAGGAGCATGTTTCTTGTTTCTGTATTTCCGGTTGACGCAGTCATGATTTACCCGTGAGAATCTGCTTCTGGTGTTCTATTTTGGTCTGAAGCTTCATTAACCCGTCTAAAACAGCTTCCGGTCTTGGAGGGCAACCCGGTATATAAATGTCCACCGGGACGATGGTATCGATTCCCTGAACAGTGGCATAGTTGTCGTAAAAACCGCCGGTGCATGTACACACGCCGAACGCAACAACCCACTTCGGTTCGCACATCTGGTCGTACACGCGCCGGAGAATGGGAGCAATTTTGTGGCTAATGGTTCCAACCACCAGCAGGACATCCGCCTGCCTGGGGGAAAAGCGCGGGAGCCCGGCGCCGAAGCGGTCCATGTCATAATGACCGGAGGCGGCCGACATGTATTCCATTCCGCAGCAGGCAGTCACAAACGGATAAACGAATATGGAATACTTGCGAGCCCAGGCGACCGCATCCGACAGCCTGGAAACGATAAAACCTGGGGCTTCTGCCGAAAGGTTATCCACTTTAATTCTCCATTGATCTGAATTGTTGAACCTCAGGTCACAATATATCCAATGCTGAGGCATTCAGTACAGAGGAAATCGATGAAATGCCACAGTTGAAATGAAGCTCAGAGGAAACAATCGGTTGAGGCTTTTCAGCCTATGACCGCCGACTGACAACGATGAGGAACGCGGATCCTAGTCTGCCATCCGCGCACGTCCGTGTTGGTCCGCGCAAGTCAGCAGTTATCTTCGGCCCCTTGCCGCCCGCGTATGCATAGGCAAACACACGTTCAACGCACCACGCCACCGGCTTCTGGCACCTGGTTTTTCTGAGGATTTATGCAGGAGGATATTGAGTAGCTCCGGGATTTGGAGTTTGCGCGGCAATCTCCTGTACATGCTGCAATCCTCCGAGTCCAGCAGCACGCCGCGCCCGGCCTTCCTGGCCCATTTACCTATCTGCATACAGGCTCAAAAGAAGGGTCCGGGCAAAGCCCAGGATCAAGAATCCTCTACCTCGACTTCGACAAAATCGATTTGGTCGAGCAGGCTTGCAGGCCGTTTTCGCACTTTAATGGACACGCGGTTTACCGGAAAATTCTGCAAAACATTTCTGACGGTTTTATAGGCCAGGGTTTCCAGGAGGTTGTATTCCTGCGCACGGGCGGTCTGCTGCACAACGGATAAAACACGGGAATAATCAACTGATTTATCCAGGGAATCGGTGGAAGCGGCCGCTTCAAAATCCCCCCAGAGAACCAAATCAGCCTGGCACTCCTGCGGAGAGGACCTTTCTTCTTGGGTAGTACCGATGCGTGGATAAATCTTCACGCCCGCCAGCATGATCCGATCTAGCCTGCGAACCAATTTGTCCCCTTCAATACCGCTTCAGCATTGATTAACGCCTTTGAAGACTAAAAAAAATGCGGGTCATCCAGACCCGCATCCACTTCGCGACCATCAGCCGGCATTAAGCGTCGAACGATTCGCCACAACCACAGGCAGCTTTTGCATTCGGATTATCGAACTTGAATCCGGATCCATTTGAACCGTCAACGTAATCCACATTCGTTCCATTGAGATAGAGAAGTGATTTGGTATCGACGTATACCTTGAGCCCTTCCATATCCAAGATTTTGTCATCCTCGCGGGCTTCCCTGTCCAAGGTCATCTGGTACTGGAATCCCGAACAACCTCCGCCGACAACGGCAATTCTAAGGCCCATCTCTTCCTCTCTTTCGGCAAGAATTGATTTGACCTTGGCAATTGCCCCAGGCGTCAATGTTATCATTCCTTCTCTTCTCCTTCCTCACCGGACTGTTCGATAATCCTATGAAAACCGGCTCGTCAAAAGGAAAATTATCTAAATCTTACTCTAAAGTCAATGTTGGGCCGGCGATAGAAGCGAGCTGCCGCAATCTTCCACTACAAATTCCCCTTGCTGTGTAGCATTGTATGAATTGCGGAGTTGTGGGCGCCAGGGAGCGGATTCTTTCCGATTCCTGCCAGTCCCGACTATCCTCCCGAGGAGTATATGCTTGCTCGCATTCTTGTGAACTTTGCCCTCACCCTCTCTCTCAGCGCTCTTTTCTGCACTCCCAAACCAGCTTCCAATCCTGAGGTCTCGCTTGATCTCCAGGAATTTGTTCGACTGATTGCAGACTTATCGGAGCCGGAGGGGTATTTTGATAGCGATAATTTTGTTTCGAACGAGGGGGCCTATTTGAAAATACTCCCCGACCTAAAGCGGCAGGGTATTTCCGGAGGCGCTTACATTGGGGTCGGCCCCGACCAAAACTATTCGTACATTGCGCAGATCAAGCCTCAAATTGCATTTCTCATCGACATCCGGCGACAGAATGCACTTGAACACCTCTATTTCAAAGCCCTGTTTCAGCTGAGTTCTAACCGCCTTCAGTACCTCGATCGGCTGTTCGGAAAAAATCTCAAAGGTCCGGTTCAAGCGCCTCAAAACTGCAGCATCTCAGAGTTGCTTCGATTCGTTGACGCATCTTCTTCCGACAAAGCGTTTGCCGAAAAAAAATTGCTGGAGGCAATCCAGGTCATCCGCTCCTGGGACGGCCGCCTGAACGAGGCGGACTACGAGTCGATTCAATTTGTCGCCCAGGCTTTCATGGCGCAAGGCCCTGATCTCAGATTCGCGAGTTTTGATCGTCCGCCGCGCAGCCAATATCCGTCATACCGGCAGCTGCTCGAGGAGACAGACGCGGAAGGGATCCAGGCAAACTATCTGGCGACGGAAGAGAATTTTCTGCTGATCAAAAAACTCCATCGTGAGAATCGAATCATCCCAATAGTCGGCGATCTCGGGGGCTCGTACGCTCTCGCACATACAGGCGATGAACTTCGGCGCCGCAAAATTGCGCTTACCTGCTTTTACGTGTCCAACGTTGAATTTTATTTGTTCCGAGGAACGCGATGGGATTCCTATATCCGTAACCTGAGTAACCTGCCGCGTGCACAAAACGCTTTATTGATCCGATCGTATGCTAATTTTGGGAGGCTGAGCGCGCAACCGTCGTCGGGATATTATATGGAGACGACCATTCAATCGATCCAGCAATTTCTCGCGCAGGAATCGGCAGGTCAAAACAACAGTTACTGGAACCTGATCCCGCACTCCCCGCAGCGTTGATCGCGTGATGGATGTCATGAGATATTTACTATTTCAACTGCCGTCCGGATTAGAAGAGTGATGCGGAGCAAAACAAAGTTCTCTGCCAATGGAACGATGGATCAGCTCGAAGAACTGGTTCATAAAGCCGGAGTCCGGCTTAAATCCCGGCAACCGCCCTCCCGTTCCCCCATACCGGAATCCAAACCGGCCGTTCCGGAAACTCATCCGGAAATTTCCGATGAAAGGCTTTTTGTCGAGGCGATGGACGGCGTGCAACAAGTCGCATGGAGGCATGATCCGCATCCATCATCCAGGCTGTCGCGGCCCGCTGTGCACGACACCGAAGCCGAGGAACAAAGACTCATGCAGGAAGCGGTTTCTGGAGAGAATCCCATCGAGACCTTGGATCATCCGGAATATATTGAAGGATGGGTTGGTGCAGCGGGAAAACGGTTTTTACCCAAGCTTCGCACCGGGCTTTACTCCATTCAAGGACAAATCGATCTTCACGGTTTGAATCGAACAGAAGCCCAGATTGCCGTTGAAGACTATATAATCCGGATGTCCCGATTCCGTCCCTGCTGCATAAAGATCATTCACGGCCGGGGAATCAACTCTCCCGCCGATCGCATTACATTGAAGGAGAGTCTTCAGAGTTTGCTCTCAACCCGCCGAATGTCCCGCTATGTGGTCGCCTATGCCTCTGCGCCTGCCCGCGACGGCGGCGTCGGAGCTGTTTATGTTCTGCTCAGCCGCCAGTAAATATCGTCGTTAGTCGTTAGTAGCCAGTCTTCAGTCACCAGCGGGTTCAAGTCAAAAAGATAATGAGGTTGAGAACCTTGCGTTTTAGTTTTTGCAGGTAATGGTCTGACGACGGATTCAACCTTTAGGAATTCGGGCTTTGAATCTGCGCAGAGCGCGGGTGATCGATGGAGGAATTTCCTTTTTGAGATTTTGGAAGGATTCTTCGAGCAGTAGAGGCTTTCTGGACGCTACCTGAATGAGAGCTTTTGCGGCGACCGCACGAACAACGCGATTGTCGTCATCGAGTCGCGAAATCAGGTCGCCCAGGAAGACGCGCGCCTGAGACGGGGAGTATGAGCCCAGTTTTCCCAGAGTATAGACCAGATACCACCGGACATAAGCGGAATCGTCCGCAAGGGCTTCCCGAAGCCGCAAGATTACGCGCAGCAGACGCGCAGGATGCGATTCCCCCAGTCGGGCAACCGTAGTTGCCGCTCTCCCCCGCACACCGCGGTCTTTATCTTCCAGCATCCGCAAAAGCTCTTCGAGACGCCGGGGATGATCGACAACCGTCCTGACTGCATCCGACGTGCGCAGTTTGGATAAGGGGACCAGGCTTTTTTTGCGGTTGCGTACAACGCGTCGATGGACTCTTGGTTCCGTCATATTTCAGCGCTTTATAGTGGCCTGTGATTTCGCCATTCGAGCGCATTCCACCCGGCTGCCACGTCCGGGATAGAAGCGGCAACTCAGTATGAAAACATCCAGTCCAAGCTTCCCTGCGCAGTATGCCTCGACAAAAGATCGATGTCAATCATCGAGGGCTCCAGTTTTTGCGCGTTGCGTTAATGCAGGGGCTCTCTGATAGATCTTTCCGTTTATCACGATTTTGGTTACCGACGCTTTCCTCCCAGCCAGAGATTCGAGATGTCATGGTTGCGGGGACAATCAAGAGCCGCTCCGGCATCCTTTGAAGCATATCGTCGGCCGTGAACCATAACTTTATTGATGTACGAACACGAGGGAAAAATCTGCACAAAAACGCTTTTAAACCTGAACAATCTGGGCCTATACGGAATCGCCTCTTTGTGCTATATAGGGAGTGAGGATTAGGAAATCCAGATTCGCGCCTCCAACCATCATAATGATCGGCGAAAAGGTAGGCAAATATACCATTCTCGATATTGTCGGTAGCGGCAGCATGGGCTCCGTCTATAAGGCGGAAGATCCGGAGGGCCGGCTTGTCGCCGTCAAGGTGGTGCGATCCCAGGTTCTCTGCAGCATGGAAAAGCGGGAGCGATTTCTTCAATGCCTCCTCGTTGCCAGCGAGATCCGGCACGCGGGCATCTGTCCTGTTCTCGAAATAGGCGACGATCACGACGACTTTTTCATCATCATGCCGTGGATCCAAGGGCAAACGCTGGAGCACTACATGGAAAGGAAGCCCATTCCATGGCGGCATGCCCTGGAAATCGCACTGTCGATCGGCTCCGCTCTGGAAGCGATTCACAACGCCGGCGCCCCGCACCGCGGATTGAAACCTGCGAATATCTGGATCCTCCATAACGGTGAGCAAAGCGTCCTTCTCTCCGATTGTTGCGTTACCCGCTTCACGGAAATTGGCACGCCGGCAAAAAGCCGTTCTTCGATCCGGTGCGTGAGTTTTGCAGACACGTGGATTCCTTTTGGAGCGCTCGCCTACATGTCTCCCGAGCAGGTGCGCGGCGAGTCCGTAGATT
>JBEKKY010000008.1:0-26607 GCA_050010475.1 Acidobacteriota bacterium
TACGCCGACTCCGTCGTTTGCATTCTGTACCGCCTGGTTCAAAGCATAGACGTTTGCGTTCAAGCTGTTTGCGATCTGCAGTCCCGCGGCATCATCCGCTCCGGAATTAATGCGCTGACCCGAAGACAATCGCTGCAGAGTAGTTGAAAGGTTGACGTTGTTAGCATTCAGCGTCTGCTGCGCCTTCAAACCAGAGATGTTGTTTAAAATACTGAAAGATCCCATTTGGAATTCCTCCTTGAATCCGAGTTATTAATATTCCTGCCACCAGATCAAGGCTCTGGCCGCCTAAGCGAGGGGATTTCGCTCGGCCTTTTCACAACTGTTTTTGAGATTCAAGCTGCTTATCGTCCAAAGGGGAAGGAAATTTAGCGGAAAAATGCGCCGGACCTTTTTATTCCGACATTTTTCAACATTGGAACAGAATCTGTGATGGACACGATGCTGCGGAGGAGCATCCGGCGCAAGATTCTACAGCACATTTTCCGCAATGGCATCACGGCGCCGTTTTCTATCTAATAATAAAGTGGAGAGGAGGAGGAAATCGTTCATGCCATTGGTATACAGTAGGAAAGAAGCTGGAATTGTGTTGTACAAGGCATCTGTAGGAAATATGATCTCAGATCAAACTCAGTGATGTAATCCTGATTTCACTGGAGGCTATTCATTACGCGGACTAATCGGGTGAGATAGGAAACATCGCACGAGGGGCTTACTTTTCGAAAAAACAGACATCCCATTTTCCTGGCGGCCACAATGTCCGTTGTCGATAAATGCTGATAGGTTTTTGGGCGAATGCGGCTCAAAGTAATTTTTCTTCCTTCTGAATCCCGCGTGCTCACTTTATCCGTTTCCAATTCCTGCCAGTTGACGAAGGTCACTTGCTGATTTGCAATCAGATTGTCCAGTGGAAGATTCAATTTAATCAGCAAATTGATAAAGTAATGCTCATCGGGCGCATACATCTTCTCGAATACATCTGTAAAGTCGTGCTGTAAAATAATCTCGACCAGAGGGCGATGCAAAGCCATCCACTGATGTTGTTTCGCGAATCTGTTCGAAGCCAAAAACGAAGGATCTCGCAACTGCAGGCACCGCGTGGTTCTTAATTCACCCGGCACACCGGCTTCGTAGCTGATGAGTGATTTCCCGCTTCGACTCAATCCCTTGAGAATCTGATCAATACCAAACAATGGAATGCAGCTTTCCGAGAGAAGAATAAAGAAATTGTTTTGAGGATCCATGAAAGCGCGAGTCAAAAGAAGAATTGTCGCCCGAACCAGGGAAATATCTGCATGTCCCGTATTAATAGTTTCAGGAATGATGTTGTCTCGGAGAAAGGGTTGGGTGACCCGATCGGGAAATTTCGGATGACAAAAAATGCTATATCGCTCCCGGGACAGGTTGCCAAAGAAGGCTTCCCACAATTCACCCTGGTTGTGGTCATCCTGGGTTAAAAACAGAAAGGCTAATTTCATCCACGGTGTCCTGCGAGCGTCCGATTTCTGTGCAACAAACATAATGCTGCAATCGGAACTTCATTAATCGCTGCTCGTTGTGCAATGAGCCTGCTTCGAATCATCTCCGGTTCGAGAACATGCTTTGGCGGATTGACCTCAGAGTGTGTAATGCTTAGGCAAAGGCAAAGCGGATCCCCCCCTTTCAGAGGGACCCGCTTTTTGTCCGCCACTAAAATCAATCCCAGGTTGGGTGAGTGCTATCCAAGGTTCTTCAACAGTGAGGCAATCGTGCTGCTTTGCGCATTTGCCTGTGAAAGGGCAGCGATTCCTGACTGCGACAGAATTTGATATTTCGTGAGGTTTGAAATTTCTTGGGCCATGTTGGCGTCTCGAATCGTCGATTCGGCAGACTGCGTATTTATAGACTGACTCTGCATGACCTGCACAGACGCTTGAAGGCGGTTCATGCCGGCGCCGATATCGGCGCGGTCATTGGCCGTGGCGGTTAAAGCATTTTTGATAGTTGTAAGAGCGGATTGTGCGCCGGTCTGGGTTGTGAGATCGACGGTCGTGAGATCCGTTCCTCCCAGATTGGTTACAGTGTCCCCGTTCGCTGTGATGGTATTGATGGTAACTGCGATGGAACTGGTGGCGAAAATATCTCCGACGAAAACGCTCAAACTGCCGTTGAGTCCATCGCTGGTGAATAATTTGACTCCGTCAAAGTTCGTTTGCTGGGCGATTTGAGCGATTTCCGCCTGTATCTGAGTGAACTCGTTATTGAGAGCCACGCGACCGGTTGAATCAACCGTTTGAGTAGCCGCCTCTTCCGCGAGCGTCACACCGCGAGTGAGAAGGTCTGTGATTTCCTGCAGGGCGCCGTCGGCAATCTGCCCCACGCTGACGCAGTCATTGGCATTTTGCACACCCTGGTTCAGCGCGGCGGTGTTTGCGGCGAGGGTGTCTGCGATCATAAGGCCCGCCGCATCGTCGGCGCCGCTGTTGATGCGTTTTCCTGACGAAAGTTGTTGGAGGGTTTGATTCAGGCTACAGCTGGTGACACTTAATTGATTCTGGGCATACAGGGCTGAAATGTTGTTGAGGATGCTGAAAGATCCCATGGTGAATTCCTCCGTGAATTCTTTGGGTGTTTTGTGGATTCCTGAAAGCGATCTTCCGGGCATCCGTGCCCTGCGCGCTTCAGGAGGCTTACGTAACGGTGATCGGTTTCGGTTACCTCCGATTCTTCAACTGCCGTGCTTTATATCGTCGGGTCTTCTTCTGAGGATTAATGGAAAATGAATTTTTTTGAAAATAACTGGCCTTTGATTTGCTTAAGAGCTTTTGGCTCGAAGATCAAGCCGCATCGTGCAAAGGAGAGCACATGACTAGATTTTTTCTTGATGAACGAGAGATTACGCCGCCATCTGACATTTTTTCGCTAAATCAAATCCTGAAACATGTCGAATCTGTCCACCTTTCTCCCAATACTGTGGTCAGGCAAATCTGGATCGATGGATCGCCTTTTTCGATCCCAACGGCCGATGGGGAAGCGGATTTTTCTCTGGAAGTGAGTCAGCGGGAAAAGATCGAAATATTCACGGGCACCGTTACGGAAATTGCCCGGGAGTCCATCCAAGACGCTCTTCAATACCTCAACCGGGTGGAGACGGCAACGCCTTCTCTTATTTTAAGTTTCCAGGACTTACCCGGTCCGGAAACCTTCGAAGGAATCAAACAGCTGTATCAGGGGCTTTATTGGTTGATAGTCCTTTTATCTAAACTGAAAGCGAATTTTCAAATTGATTTTGAAAGTACTGTAATCCAGGGGGCTCTCGTGTCCGAGCATCACAATAAGTTCATATCGGTCCTGAAACAACTGATCGCTTCTCAGGAAAAAAGGGATTTCGTTCTGACAGCAGACCTTCTTGAATACGAAATCCTCCCGTTGGTGCCCATCTGGAGAAAGATGTTTTGCATTTTTTTGGACAAGATAAATGCGTCGCAGTAGAGGGTCAAAGAGCTGTCAAATGCAGATTTTCAATGCCAAAACTCTGACAGTCTCGGAGCTTCTGCCCGGATCCCCGAAGATAAAAAGTCTGTGGATTCGGACTGCAGCGGGTCCAGAGACCGGGTTCGGACATCTGAAAAGGTGTTTAATCCTCGCTCAAGCCCTGCAGGATTGCTGTGCGCCCTTATTTCTCGTCGACAGAGAGGACTGCTGGAGCGCGAAACAACTCTCTGAAGGCGGCTGGAGTTACTACAACGGGAAGTTGGGTGAAATCTGGTCCTTAATGCAGGACCCGGCTTGCATTCTTATCGATACCCGCCTTTCGGCCGGCTTGGGGGATCTGATCAGAACAGCGAAGAGCCGAGGAATCCCTGTGATAAGCATCCATGATCTAGGGCTAAACCCACTTCTCACGGATATCACTATCGATGGCAGCATTGCTCCCCCAATCTGTGATTCTCCACTGCGAAATTCAGAGCACTTCAGTGGCACGCAATTTATGGTTCTGGACCCCTTATTGGGCCGATTTCATCAGCAGCGAAAAAAGATTCCTAAAAGAATCCGGTCGGTCTTTATAAATCTGGGCGGAGGAAATTCGAAAAAATTTTTCGAGAAAGTGCTGGAAGGCATGAAGCTTTGGACCCATTCGGCGGAGCTGATCGGAGTCCCGGGGTTCATCGATTGGGGACAGGAGAATTTATGCGGCAAGGCATTGCCCCGGAATTTCCGCTGGGAAAGCCGGAACATCGAGCGGCTGCTCTTTCAGGCAGACCTGGCCATAACGGCGGGCGGACTTTCTGCCTACGAAGCCCTTTGCTGCGGCACGCCGCTGCTCGCTCTTTCCTACGATCGGCTGCAACAGATCACAATCACGGAACTGGCCGCCAGGGGCGCTTGCATCGATCTGGGTTCAGGAGACGATTTAGACCCGTCGAGATTGTCCGAGACGCTCTCGATGATTGATTCCGACGCTCAAGGGCGAAAGCGCCTTTCGGCCTTGGGGAGACAAATGGTGGATGGGCGGGGCGCCGAGCGTGTTTCCGGAATAGTCCGACAGTCGCTTTGCCATTCTGCGGAATTCAACTGCTGGAGGTCATGGGATGTTTCGGGCGCTTGTGTTTGATCTGGACGATACACTTTATTCGGAAAGGGATTTTGTAATGAGCGGATACCGGACGGTTGCACGATATCTGGACGACACCCGCCGCTGCTCATTCGAGACTGCTTTCTCGATCATGGAGGAAACCTATGCAAAAAGCGGCCGGCATATGGTTTTTCCCATGTTGATCGAATGGTTGTCGAATGAATCCATTTCACTGCCTGAACTGGTCAACATCTACCGCCAACACAAACCTGATATCCAACTATATCCCGGATACCTGGATTTGTTGCGCAAACTTGCCCGCCATTACCGGATGGGAATCATCACAGATGGATTGCCTTCAGTTCAGGAGCGAAAAGTACATGCACTCGGACTGCGCTGCGTGATGGACAAAATCATCTACACATGGGAATACGGGTCAGAAAAGGAAAAGCCGCACCCTTTATCGTTTTCGCTGATGCTGCAACATTTCCAGGCGGAACCCGGTTCTGCTCTTTTTATCGGTGATTGTCCGGAAAAGGACTGTCGAGGGGCTCACGGAGTGGGAATGAAATTTGCACAAATCCAATGTCAAAAATCTGAAGGAGATCGGTCCGGCATTTCGGGTCGGGAACAGCCCGAATACGTCATCGAAACGCTGTTCCAATTGCCGCAGATCCTGCAGCCGATAAACTGAGATGGGAGACATGAGAGAAACGGATATTTTGATTGGGCAGAAAGTCATCGGTTCCGAGTCGGCCGTTTTCGTAGTCGCCGAAATCGGCATCAACCACGACGGCAGTGCAAGCCAGGCGGAAAAGCTTATTGACGCAGCGACGGAGTCCGGCGCGGATGCGGTGAAATTTCAAAGCTATCGTGTCGATCGTTTGCTGATCCCTTCACGGGAGCGATATGCCCAGCAAATGGATGGCGCCGAGTCCGCCTATCAAATGCTGCGCCGCTGTGAATTGAGCTGGGAAGATCAGGCGAAGCTTAAGAAACATGCCGATGCGAAGGGCGTGCTGTTTATATCCACGCCCTTTGATGAAGAGAGCGCCGATTTTCTGGATTCCATCGGAGTGCCGGCATTCAAAATAGCATCTGCGGATGTCACCCACGTACCGCTACTGTGTCATGTGGCCTCGAAAGGGAAACCTGTCCTCCTGTCGACCGGGATGTCTTTCCTCGGCGAAGTTGCCGATGCCATTTATCACCTCAGGTCGGCAGGGGCAAAAGAGATTTTGCTCATGCATTGCGTTTCTTCCTATCCTGCTTCTCCGAAACATATGAATCTGCGGGCGCTTCAGACTCTCCGGTCCTACTTTGAGCTGTCCGTAGGATTGTCCGACCACAGCGAAGGAATTCACCTTCCCCTTGTGGCGACTGCACTGGGAGCAGTCCTGATCGAGAAGCACTTTACCCTCGATAAAAACGCGTCTGGTCCGGATCACAAGGCAAGCATCGATCCGCATGACCTGAAACTGCTGGTAAAGAACCTGAGGGACGTGGAGGCGAGCCTTGGGGACGGCCGAAAGCGTCCATCCGACGCGGAAGAAGAAAGCAGGGTATCTTGCCGCCGAAGCATTGTCGCGGCCGTAGACATTCGCGCTCACGAGACCGTCGCTCGCTGGATGTTGACTTTTAAACGTCCAGGCAGCGGTCTCGAACCCCGTCACCTTGAAAAAATATTGGGCATGACCGCTCGCCGGAATATTGGGAAAGACACTATTTTGCAGTGGGAGGATCTGGCGACGCCGGAGACCTCCGGTTCCGGCGTTGACGACCTCAATGAAAGGGGGCCGGGTGTGGATCTATTAAAAACACATCCTGAACGAAAACGCTATGCGTGAAATGAATATTTTGATTACTGCCGCCAGTCGTCGTGTTGCCTTGATACAGGCATTTTCTCAAGCATTGAAACGTCTGGGTCTTAAAGGGAATGTAATTACTACCGACATGAACGACCTGAGTCCGGGTCTGTATTTTGGATCCAAGCACTACATTGTGCCGCTAACCACCGATATCCAATATATTCCTATTATAAAATCCATCTGCTTCAAAGAGCGGATTCACCTGCTGATTCCGACGATTGACGATGAATTACCTCTTTTCGGAAGACATGCTGAGGAGTTCCTGACCACTGGAATCCGCGTCGCAGTTTCGAACGAGCACACCAGCCATATTTGCAATGACAAATATGCAACTGCCGTTTTTTTTGAATCCCGCGGAATACCATTTGCACGCACCTGGCTCCCGGAACAGTTGAGTTTTCCTCAACTGCAATATCCAATGTTTTTGAAACCGAGAAACGGCCGGGGAAGCGTGGGCGCGTTCATGATTAGAAATGAACGGGAACTTCTCTTCTTCCTGGACTATGTTCCTGACGCGGTCGTACAGGAATATCTGAACGGAAAAGAATACACCATCGATTTGCTTGCCGACTTTAGCGGCAATGTGATCAGTGTAGTGCCGAGGGAGCGGATGGTGATTCGCTCCGGGGTGACGGATCGGGGCCAAACCCTGTATCACCCGGAAATGATTCGGTTGGCCGTCTCTGCCGCAAGTGCGCTGGATATTCGAGGACCCGCTAACATACAGGTCAAACTGGACGGTGAAACCGCCAAAATATTCGAAATAAATCCTCGTTTTTCAGGAGGCATTCCGCTCACGATTGGCGCAGGCGCCGATTTTCCTGCCTGGTTGATCGAGATGTGTCTTGGCCGCCGAGTGCGTTCCTGTATCGGCAAGTTTAGGGATCGTCTCATCATGGCCTGTTATGAATCGGCTGTCTTTCTGCCGGATGATGAAGCCAGGGAGGTAAAAATTGAGGTTGCAAAGAGGATGGGTGTTTAATCACGCGTGTGAATGTTTTTGCTTTTTGACCGGCGGCAGGTGACGGTATATGAAAACCGTAATTCTGGCGGGTGGGAAAGGGACCCGATTGACTCCCTACACGACAATTTTTCCTAAACCGCTTGTTCCAATCGGGGATCGCCCCATCCTGGAGATCATTATCCGCCAACTTGTAAAGCAGGATCTTGGAGACATTTTGGTTTCCGTGGGCCACTTGGGTGAACTAATCGAAGCATACTTTCAGAACGGACACCAGAGCATCCCAGGGTTGAAACTTGAATACTTCCGAGAGCGTCAGCCGCTAGGAACTGCCGGCTCGCTGTCAATGATTCCCGGACTGGATGAGACCTTTCTCGTGATGAATGGCGACATCCTCACGACTCTGAACTACCAGGCGCTCATCCAGTATCATCGCGAGCACCGCGCTTCTCTGACAATCGCGATGCATCAGAAGGACGTGAAAATCGATCTGGGAGTGTTGAACACCGATGAATGCGGAGACCTGGTCGCATACGACGAGAAGCCGCTCTACAGCTTCAAGGTGAGTATGGGAGTGTACGTATATGAACCCCAGGTCCTTGGCTATATGCCAAAGGGCCAGTACCTTGATTTCCCGGATCTGGTGAAGCTGCTGTTGCAAAATGGGGAAAAGATCGTCGGTTTCCATTCACAGGATTATTGGCTGGATATCGGCCGACGCGAGGATTATGAGCTTGCCCAATTGGAGTATGGCTCCAGAGGAGCTGAATTCCAGTTCGCCTGAATGGCGAGTCCCCTTGTCAGAACTGACCAGCACGGAGCATGAGATTCAAAAAGTCAGCGAAGTGCTTCGGTCCGGTTGGTGGACGTGCGGTCCGGAAACGGACGCGCTGGAGCGGGAATTTGGGACGCGTTTGGGAGTGCGGCATGCCATTGCTGTCGCAAACGGAACGGCGGCTCTCCATACTCTCCCTCTTTTTCCCGCTATGACCTACGAGCAGGCACGGCTGGTGAGTGACTGCTTTCATGATGCAATCGAAAACGCAAATGTCGGCGACTAGAAAACAGAACCACTCGTCCGGACTCGTCATGGCATTCCTGCAGGCCAGGATGGGGAGCACAAGGCTGCCGGGCAAGGTATTGATGCAGATTCAGGGGAAATCGATTCTGGAGAGAGTAATTCTCCGGCTTCGGGCCGCTCCTGCCATTGATGGCGTCGCTGTTCTGACCACTTCGTTTGGAGAGGACGATAGTATCGCCAAGGAGGCCCGCAGGCTGGGGGCTCTGGTTTATCGGGGACCCGACCAGGATGTGCTGCGGAGATTTCAAGAGGCATCCGAGGAGTTCAAGCCGGAGGTGATTGTTCGTGCAACCGCAGATAATCCACTGATTGACATTGGTTCCGTAAACCGAATCGTTCATGCACTACGATCCGGCGATTTGGATTTATGCATGGAAGACGAACTCCCTTACGGGGCCGCAACGGAGGCGTGCACCCCAGAAGCCCTGGCGAAAGCGCATCTGCTGGCCCGGGAGCCTCGGCACCGGGAGCACGTAACCCTGTATATCAAAGAGCATCCGGAGGAGTTTCGCGTGGGTCTTCTAAAAGCTCCGAAATGCCTGCGCCAACCTCATGTACGAGTCACAGTCGACACTCCGGAGGATCTTGTATTCATGAATCGTTTGATCTGCAGTTTGCCGGAAAGAAATGGGCCCACACCTTTGAACGACTATATCCCGATTGCCCTGAGCGCCGGGCAAGCGGGTCCGAAGAGCCGGATGGCCCCTTGACATGTTTATGGAAAGAGATTGTAAGGGCTTACCCATATCTTGACGATAGAGCACAGAGAGGGCTTTCCCGATTAGACTATGATCGTACTCACTAAGATTAACGATGCACCAATCGCTGTAAACGCCGACCTCGTTCAGTACATCGAGGAAACCCCGGATACGGTTATCACGATGACAAACGACGACAAGGTCGTAGTCTTGGAATCAATGACCGAAATCATCCAAAAGGTCGTGCATTATCGTCGGCTAATTAATGGACTGGTAAATTCGGAATATGAGCGCCCAATCAGAGACGTCTAAAAACAAAACAATGGATCCGGCATCGATCGCTGGTTTGGCGCTGGCCATTATCGCGATTCTTGGCGGCCAGGCATTGGAAGGCGGTCATATAGGGTCCATCCTCCAAAGCACGGCGGCCATTATCGTGCTTGGCGGAACTTTTGGGGCGTGCCTCCTGCAGTTTCAGCTCTCGGTCGCAATGGCGAGTTTTAAAGCCGTTGGCCGAGTGTTTCAGGATCCCAAAACCAATAATAGGGAAGTGATTCAGGAGATAATTCGTCTGGCGAACAAGGCAAGGAAAGAGGGCGTTATTTCTCTGGAGAGCGACACTCAAAAACTTGCAGATCCATTTCTCAAAAAAGCTCTTACGATGGCAATGGACGGGGTCGAGCCGAAAGTGCTTCGAGACACCATGGAGCTTGAAATTGCGAACCTGGAAGAAGAGGTGGAACAGCCCATCAAGTTCTGGCAGGCGGCCGGCGGTTATTCTCCCACAATCGGAATTCTTGGGGCCGTGCTGGGTCTGATTCATGTAATGGAAAATCTGACGGATCCCAGCAAACTGGGAGAAGGAATTGCGGTGGCTTTCGTTGCCACGGTATACGGAGTCGGTTTGGCCAACCTCGTATACCTGCCCATGGCTGGAAAACTGAAACTTAAAGCGAAGGCGCATCTGGTTGCCAAAGAGATCATGTTGGTGGGAGTGATTTCGATTCTCGAAGGAGAGAATCCGCGGCTCATTGACGACAAACTTAGAAGCTATCTGAGTCGCAAGGAACAGGAAGAGCAAACTGAAAGCCCAACCCCCGGCCAGAAGAAAGCTGCGTAAGCGTGAGACGAAAAAAGGAGGAAGAAAAGGAGAATCATGAACGCTGGTTGGTATCCTATGCCGACTTTATAACACTCCTGTTCGCCTTTTTCACGACGCTTTATGCCATTTCGACCGTTGATGTCCAGAAAATGGGTAAAATGGTCACCTCGATGCGGGAATCTTTTGACAGCAATCTGTTCCCTTCGGGAAGCCAAGTCCTTTCCTTGAACTCAAGTACGGGCAACAATCCTTCGTCGCACGAGATACTGTACAGCGCTGATACGAAAGGTATGAACTCAAAGAATGGGGCTGCGCAGCAAATTCAAAAATTGAAACCGCCTTCGGCCGCAGAAGGAAAAACTCTGAGTGGACAGGAACTGGGGCGCCTCAAAAAGGAAATAGAGACTCTTCTAAGCCCCGAAGTTTTGAAAGGCAGATTGCGGATGCAGCTGGAACCAAGGGGATTGGTTATCAGTTTGGGCGAAGCAGGGATGTATGATTCTGGATCCGATCAGATCAAACCGGAAGGGAAGATGCTGCTGGATACAATCGCTAAAAGGCTGGCTTTGCTCGACAATCAAATTCGGGTCGAGGGGCATACCGACAACGTGCCGATTCGAAACTCCCGATTTCCTTCAAACTGGGAACTGTCGACATCGAGGGCTACGGGAATGCTGCGTTATCTCGTCGATAAATTCGATTATAAACCGGATCTGCTATCTGCCGCGGGATATGGCGAATACCGGCCGGCGGCATTGAACGACACAGAGGAAAGGAGGGCCCTCAACCGACGCGTAGATATAATCGTTTTGAATCCCGCAGCGGCCATGACAGAACCACGATAAATTACGAATTACGATTGACGAATTACGAATTGAAACATATGTTCGGTCATTCCCAATTCGTAATTCGTCAATCGTAATTCGTAATTTGATTAGCGCTGCCAGACGTAAGCCCCAAAATCCTTCCGAACCTTGAATCCCAACCGCTGATACCATTCAAAGGCACGCCGATTTTTCTTAGTCACTGTTAGACTGACGCTTCGGAATCCCATGATCTTGAGCTGCTCGAACGAACGGTTCATGAGAATATTCCCGACGCCCCTGCCTTGGAAGGATGGATGCACCGCGATCTGCGGGATCATTCCCGCTCCACTGGAAATTCGCGAACAAATAAGGAATCCGCAAGGAGCGCCTTTCCCATCCAGCGCCGCAAACGAAGTATCCGGCATGAAGATTCCGCAGCCAGGGTTTTCCACCAGGCTGCGAAGATAGCTCTCACATCCTGCCTGGGTGCAATAATCCTCACAAATTTCAGCGTCAGTCTGATTGCGATAGCTGTTCATGCCCATTTCTGCCGCACGCTCGAGATAGGCAGAGGACCACGGAACGATTTTTACCGGAACAGAAGATTCATTTTTCTTCCGGTAATTGGTCAGGTCGAAGTCCAGGTAATACCGCGGATAGTAACTGAAACCATGTTGAGTAAAGGTCGCGGTGAGGTTCAAATTGTTAAATGGCATTATTTGTGCTTCGACCCGCTTGATGGTTCGCGAGTCCTTTAGGCTCGATATCGTTAGGGAGAGAAGCTCCTCGACCGCATTCTGCGAGGCATTAAATTTGGAAACATACAAAGCTCCAATGATCCCCTTGGTTTGATTGACGAGGAAATAGGTATACCCCACCGCTTCGTTGCCGTCGACGGCGGCGTAGCCAGGCAGCAGTTTCTGTTTTATGTAGGAGATGAGGACCTGGCGAATTGGGGAGTAGTCCCAGGAAAGATCAGACATCCAAGCCTTCTCCTCTTCTTGCATGAGTGGCAGAAGAAGGTTCTCATCCAAATAACTTACGGGGAGGTATTTGAGATCGGGCATATGAGGTCGAAGCAATTGTGAGTTTCATGCAATTGATTCACAGAATCGTGAATGGCCATCCAGAATTCCACCGGTATCTGGAGAAAAGCCTCTGCAACCTGCGGATCGAACTGAGAGCCGGAGCAGGAACGGACTTCATCGATCGCCGCTTCGAACGACAGTGCTTTCCGGTAAGGACGGTCGCTAGTCATTGCATCCAGCGTATCTACGACAGCAAATATCCGGGCGCCAAGCGGAATATCCATTCCGGCCAATCTGCTCGGATATCCCAATCCGTCCCATCGCTCCTGGTGGCACAGAACAATTTCTGCAGCAGGAGAAAGAAATTCGATGCTCTGCAAAATATTATAGCCGATCTGGGGATGCTTTCGCATTTCGACCCATTCATCTTCGTTCAGTTTTCCCGGCTTGAGCAGAATAGAATCCCGAACGCCAATCTTCCCAACATCGTGGAGCAAGGCTCCTCGTCCTGTTTGAATCAGGTCATCGTGCCTGAGTCCGACTTCCTGAGCCAGCGTTAACGTGTATTCGCGCACTCTCTGCGAATGTGCCTTGGTCTCATGTTCCCGCGCATCCAGGGCCGTCACCAAAGCCTCCAGGGTGATCTTGTAACTTTCTTCGACATCATGCAAGGCTTCATTCAGTTCCAAAGTGCGCGCGCGCACTTTTCGTTCCAGTTCTTCACGATAGTAGCGGTTTTCAATGAGCAGACGGCGGCGTTCAAGTGCACGGTCTACTGCGCGTCTGACGGCAGTGAGCTCAAATGGCTTTGTGATGAAATCGCAAGCTCCGATGCGTAGTGAGTCCACGGCCGTGTTGATATCCATAAGGCCCGTGATCATGATAAAGGCTGTTTCCGGATCTTCTTTCTTCACCAGGCGGAGGAATTCCATTCCAGACATGCCGGGCATCATGACATCACTGATGACAAGCGAAAAACGCTGGTCCTTCATTTTGCTGAGGGCATCCAAGGCGGAAGGGCAGGCGACACACTCGGATCCTTCCTCCTGCAGGTGCCTGAGCAAAACGGAACGGACATTATCCTCATCATCAACAATGAGTATTCTGTTTGGACTTCGTAGTTGGTTCATTTGCTTGGTAGGCTAACACAAGCCCAGGATTCGTTTCTGTTTATCGGATATCTCTTGAATCGTCTGAAAATGTTGAGTTCGCATTAACTCCTGAATTTTCGTGAACCGCCGGGATTCGGGACACGGCAAAATAACTGTTTTTCTCGAGAATACCACCCGGCCGTTGCTGAACACCTGAGTCACGATGCGCGGCACGGGAAATCCCGTTTTTTCGGTTTGAACGTGCAACTGCTTGCCCATGAATTCGAGACTGTCATTTAGGCCCGGCGAAGAATTCTCGACGGCAGCCTTTTCTTTTTTTGCGTTCCCACACTTTGGTTGCTTTTCGTTCATCCCTTAGTGATCTCGAGTGGGCTATTTCCTTTATCGACTTGTCGTGATGAGATCTTTAATTCGGCTGAATTCAGGAATTGGAGTTATAGGAAAACCATCTTGTTCCGGGTTCTATTGCTTTTGACCAGGAAGGGAATGAGGCTTTTTCTGATGGCGGCTTGTTATCTGTAAGATCGTCGGTTTCGCCCATCATCTCCGGTCTGTTTTATATAGGTAGCGGGCTGGATGTATTTAAAACCAGCGGAATTCGACACCAGGCTTTCCGAGTGGCCAACCAGAAGATGGCCTCCGGGAACAAGGATATCCCCAAACCTTTGCACCAATCTCCGCTGCGTGGAACTGTCAAAATAAATCATGACATTTCGGCAAAAGATCAGATCGAAGGGCCCTTTCATCGGCCATTCATCCATCAGATTCAGCTTCGCGAAACGAACAATCCGCTTAATATTGTCCTGCACGCAGTAGGTTTTTGGGGAACTGGAGCGCGGCGGATTGAAGTACTTCAACAAATAGGCCGGGGGGAGATCCTGAAGAGCCTCCTTGTCATATTCGCCGGATTTTGCTTTGGCCAGCACCGGTTCACTAATATCTGTGGCCAGAATTCGCACATCGCTCAGGTTAATATCAGGCCATTCGTCGTGCAGCAGCATAGCGATCGAATAGGGTTCTTCGCCCGAAGAACAGCCTGCGCTCCACACTCGCACGCTCGATGCCCGTTTCTTGAGTTCGGGAATGATATGGGAACGCATGAAATCAAAGTGCTGTTTCTCTCTGAAAAAGGAGGTTTTGTTTGTGGTCAGGGAATCAATCATGGCCTGAAGTTCGTGCAAAGTCCGATCTTCTTCGACATGATGCAAATATGCGCTGAAACTGTTGAGTCCGAGAACGCGCAAGCGTTTAATGAGCCGGGATCGGACAAGCTCCTCTTTCCCTGAATGCATGCGAATGCCGGAGTACTGATAGACGATTTGACTTATTTTCTCGAAGTCATGCGGCTTTAACTCGGTTTGCAGCAAGCTGTCATTCGCAATTTCACTTTTGCTTTCGGAATGAATGGTTATCCCTTGCATGAAAAGCAACCACTCCTCAAAACTCGTCAACAGGCAAGCAGGTCTAGCAAGAATGACTTCGACGGGCGTGCGTTGCGAATATGCTATTAACCTGCCAGTGCGACCGGTCCCTTTTCAGCCTCAGTCGTTTCTGCAATTTTCTGCAGCTGCACAATCTGATCGGCTGAGATTACGCGGTCGATATTCAGCAGTATTTTGACCTTGGACTGGGATTTGCCGATGCCAAGAATATAATCTGTGTTGACATCCCTTCCGAACGAGGGTGGGGGCTCGATGTCTTCTGAAGCAATGCTGATGACTTCCGAAACTCGGTCGACTACCGTTCCAACTTCGACCCCTTGAACATGGACGACGATGATACAGGTTTCTGATGTCTGGGCTTTCGACTCCATTCCAAATTTCCGTCTCAAATCGACGATCGGTATGATTTTGCCCCGTAAATTGATGATGCCACAAATGTGATCGGGGGTGCCCGGCACGCTGGTAATCGGCATCATCCCGATAATCTCGTGCACGCTCAGGATTTCAATCCCATACTCCTGGCCAGCGAGAAAAAAGGTCAGGAATTTTCCGCCGGCGGACTTGGCTTTCTCGGCGAGGTCGTCCCAAGGATTTGGATTTCGCGTCGCTGGTTTGCTTGAACCGTTCGACATGAGTGAACTCCTTTCCGGAGATATTGCGTGGTTCGTCAAGTTCGCTTCTACAGGCTAGAAATCCTTGAGCGCATCCAGTTCGCTATCCAGACTCAGTTTCGGGAGCGCGTCGCTGCCGTTTGGCTTCCATTCTCTCTCGGTGAAAGCAGGCATCGGAGCTCTGTTCACTTGTGCTCTGCCTGCAGGAGAACTCTTGGGTGTGGGGAATAGGCTGCCATCCGCGTGTTCGCCCAGATGAAATGCATTGACCATCGTCTGCATCTTATGCGCGAGATTATCCAGTTCGAGGGAGGACGCGGCCGACTCTTCCGAATTTGCGGCATTCTGCTGCGTCATATCGCTCATCTGCTGAACCGCCATGGTGATCTGGTCGATTCCTTGGCTTTGCTGATCGGACGCAGAAGCTATTTCTGCCATCACCTCACTGACCTTATTCACCTGTTCGTTGATTTCTCTCAAATTGGTAAGGACTTCCTGATTGATAGTGACTCCGCCTTCCGCGTTTTTGACCGATTCTTCAATGAGATTGGAAGTGTTCTTGGCTGCTTCAGCGCTGCGCATCGCCAGATTGCGTACTTCTTCGGCGACCACGGCGAAACCCTTTCCGGCATCACCGGCCCGCGCGGCTTCAACCGCTGCGTTTAAAGCAAGAAGATTCGTCTGGAATGCGATCTCATCGATTGTCTTCACAATCTTGGCGGTCGAATCAGAAGATGCCTTGATGCGGTTGATGGCTTCGGAGAGGCGCTTCATACTGTCCACTCCCTTGGCAGCCGTCGTGCGGGCGCCCTCGGACAGGCTTCGAGCCTCCTTGGCATTGCTGGCATTTTGTTTTGTCATGGAAGACATTTCCTGGAGACTGCTAGAAACCTCTTCCAGTGAGCTGGCCTGCGCCGTTGCACTTGAAGAGAGTGCTTGGCTGCTTCCGCTGATCTGGCCGGAAACTGCGGTGATCTGTTGCGAGGCCGAGGCGACCTGGGACAAAGCTTGCGCCAAGCTGCCTCCGGCCGTGTTCATGCCTTGCTTGATTCTTTCGAAGTCTCCTTTGTAACTGCCCTTTACCCGAATCGTCAAATCGTGAGCCGCTAATTTTTCCAGCGCGGCCGCCGTTTCATTAAAGGGTGCAACCACGGCTTCAAAGGTAGTATTCATTCCTTTAACGACATCTGCGTAAACTCCCTGGAACTTGGAAACGTCTCCTCGTTGACTGAGGTTCCCCTCGAGTGCGAATCGGGTCATATTTTTCGTTTCTTCCGCCAGATCCCTCAATGTCTGGATCGTCCGTTGAATATTCAACGAAAGCATGTCCTGAGGCGACTTTGGCTCAATGTTTACGCTCAAGTCATTTTTGCTGAGTCCTTCGATCGCTCCGGAAAGCCCCCGGATATAATCGATGAGCGACTTGAAGGAACGATACAATGTCCCCACCTCGTCGCCGCGTTGTGATGCCTCCACGCGATTGGTTAAATCTCCTACCGCCACCTTCTGTGCGATTTCCGAAATTTCCTTAATGGGCTTTCCTATCGACCGGCCCAAACAAACAGCCAGAATCCCGGCCAGCAGCATTGTGCCGAAGCTGACCCATATAGTGAAATAGGCATAAAAACTGGCGGTCTGAGTTACTTCATTAATACCGGTTTGAAATGCATTATCCTTCGATTCAGTATACTTCTTTAATTTTTCGCGCAGCTGGCTGCCGGTAGTTCCGAAGTCGGTCAGACTTGAATCAATGGATGCGCCTTTTTGGTTCGCAAGAGCGGAAACGATCCGCTGACCGGTGGCGAAGTAGCTTGCGTATTGGGATTCGAAATAAGCGATTTCCGCGGCATCGTTGGGGGCTACCTTCTTAAGATGTTCCAAAATCTTAGTAAATCTCTCGGCGAATTCTGCTGCTTTCTGGAGTTTGCTGGAATCGGAAAACCCAATCGCCTCCGTAAGAGTGTCGGACACTTTCGTAAAATTTTCCATCAGAGAGGAGCCGTCTTTATAGGCCATGTAGGCATTTTCCTCAAGGCTTTGGGATAACGAGTGAATGCGGGTGTTAGCGGTGTAATTGGAAACCGCAAGTACCAACACCACAGCCAGGATTGCCGCGAAGCTCGCAATGAGCTTGTGTTGAATTTGCATATTGCGGTACTTCAACATATGTATCTACCTCTTCTGCGGAAAGGCGTCGTTTCTAGCCGGGGCGCCATCTATTTCAATTATTGTTTAAAACATCTGAAGGGCCGAGCAAAGTCGTAGCCCTTTACCGCGACTTTGTTAGTATCGGCACGATCATGCTGTTGCTTAACCATTCGTTTAATGATTTCCTGCGTAAAGTCCTGTTTGAACATCCCAAAGAAACTGGCTGCCGAGTGACGGCTTGGGGGGGGAAATCGGGGGAGTTCAGGGGAATTCCCGAATATGCCGTCAACTTGTAGGCGCTTGCAAAATGGGCTGACCGATATTGTCGCCGAGAGTTACAATTGGCGTATCGGTTCTTGCTTGCAAAACATTAGTGGATCGTCGGAACACGCGCCCGGGTTTTTTATTGTTTTTGCTGTGAAAACTCACTTGGTCTTTTCTGCTCATACTTCCAAGGATGTTAGGGATGGATGAGAGGAAGGTCTAACGTTCTGTTGCGTTGCTGGCGATAGGGTAGGGAAATGCGAATGCTTGTCAATGCCTCCGCATATTTGTTGTGAAACGGTACTGGATATTTTCGGGCTCGGCTTAGTATTCAATTTATAGGGAGTCATTATGAGTGCCGCGGTTCTGACCCAGAGTGGTGTGACGTTACGTGATCTGGAAGCGGGTATCGAGAATGCTTTGAGGGAAATCACCATCACCATGTTCAACTGCAACAGCGAAATCATTCCACCGGACCAGGTTGAAGCATTGGTTCCGGGGATTTCGGCCATTGTCGGCTTTGGAGGCAAGATATCCGGTTTTGTTGCCATTCACCTTTCCCCTGAGAACGCCTGCACCATGGCAGAGAGTCTGCTGGGCATGAGCTTTGATCACGTGGATGAAATCGTCGCCGATGCGATAGGAGAAACCGTGAACATGCTGGCGGGAGGGTTAAAGAAGTTTGCCGGTCATAATGAGGATTTATTCAAGATATCGGTTCCTTCCATTGTTTATGGCACAGACTATTCAATGCATGCACCGAAAAATTCCGAGAGCGTGAACCTGGGAGTTCGGGCCGGCGTTTGCTATTTTATGGTCCAACTGGTTATCGCAGCAAACTAATCAACTCTTCCCGAGAGGGCCCGAGCCGTTGAGCGGATAACGGCGTATTCCGGCATTGACGGGTTGTCTTCATCCCCAGGCAATAAGACACACAGGAGAGAATAAAAACCGCAGGGCATTCTTAATTGAAGAATGCTTCAGGCGCGTTGCGTTCTGCGAAGAGAATGATCTCGGCATTTCCGCGATCAAAGGAGAGATGCACGTGGGCTGCTTGGCTATATTCCAAATTGATGGAGTCCGTCTCTTCATGAATGACCGGAGCGTCGAGATGGAAGATCGGCTCAAATCCATAAATTGCCGGGAGTGCATTTCCACAAATTACGTTGGAAATTTCCTTGAGGGAATCGTGTTTTAAAAGCTCGGTGGGTGTCTGTTCGTCTCCAAGCATATTGGCGGACAGTTGTGACAGGATTTCATTGCTTAACGAAACCAGCAGGCATCCGGAAAAAGGGCCTTTGAAGGAAACCATGGCGCGGGTAGTTCCGTTGTGTGAGACTCGGCCGCCGTCCGGGCGGGGCATCAAAAAACCCAATTCTTCAAAAATCAGGGCCGCCTTGCGGTAAAGAATTTTCTCCGCTGAGTTGCTCATTGGGCACTCCCGTAAGCTGTAAAACTGTCTTTCGAAGCACTTCGGGTGAGAAGGGCTTATGGACAAACTCCACGTGTTTCCGACGTATGCTTTCGATTCGCGCGAGATTGCTTTCAGTGGAAACAACGATGATCGGCAGATTGGCTGTGGTTTGGTTGCTCCTGACGTTATCAATCATCTCTTCGCCATTCATGACCGGCATGTTGATGTCGACCAATGCCAAATCTACCCATTTTTCATCCAGAACTCTGAGCCCTTCTCGTCCGTCTGGCGCCTGATAGACTTCGCCCAGCGACAGACCCGTCAGACGGAGGATTCGGATGATCATGGAGCGCATTACAGCACTGTCGTCCACGACAAGGATGTTAAACGACACGTCTCATCTCCATCTTTTAAATGCGAAGTGCATGGTGCTACCGGAATGGCACTGCCACACAGCCATTCGTATACTCCATCGGATTGGATCTCTTACAACATTAACTGAATGTTATTTCGGTATTCAAATGATGAATTTGCTCAAGATCAAAACGAATATGTTCGATAAGTTGATCGCGTGCGTGCAGGAGCTGCTGCATTTGAGCCCCGGATGAAATGACGACTTAACACGACAGAATGCAAGATGCGGAGACAGCGTTTTGGAAGCCGTATTGTTCCGGTAATTAAAAAGGGACACATCGAGAATGAGCAAAAAGTTGTTAACCATCGATGACAGCAAAACCTTAAGGATGATCGTTGGAAAACATCTGGCCCCTTTCGGAGTTCAGATGTTTCAGGCTGAAAACGGCGAACTGGGCATCGCACGTGCACGCGAAACCAAGCCTGATCTGATCCTTCTTGACTACAACATGCCGGTCATGGACGGTTACCACACTCTTGTTGAACTGAAAGCGGATGCTACATTGAAAGAGATCCCCGTCATCATGCTGACGACGGAGACCGTGAAAGAAACAGTACTCAAACTGGTGAAACTTGGACTGAAGGATTACATCGCAAAGCCCTTCACGCGCGAAGTTCTTTTAGACAAGCTGAATCCAATCCTCAATCTATATGACAATGAAAAAGGAATACCGGAGCAAACAAACATCATGAATGTTGCTTCGGTCTCCTCCGCATCGGACAAGCCCACGATCCTGGCGATCGACGACAAGGCCAATGTCCTGGACCTGCTGAAGCAATTTCTGTGTGCGCAGTATAACATCATCACTGCCGATTGCGGGAAAACGGCCCTTCATGCAATTGCGCATAACAGGTTTGATTATATGTTTCTGGATTTAAGCCTCCCTGATATGAGTGCGACCGAAATCCTGGATTTTTACCTCAAGAACAACAGGAACGAAGCCAGCGTGAAAAGAGTGGCTGCCATGACTCTGCGCACTGCAAAGGATGATATCGAGCGGGTTTTGAATGCCGGAATTAGTGTGTTTTTGCACAAGCCATTTAATAATGAAGAAGCTACCAAGGTCATCAATCTCCTTGTTTCGAAGCATAAACAGAAGGAACAGCAGATAGAGGTTGGACATTTCCTGACTTCCAAAGGAAAGGTGCGAATTCTGGATTGCCCTCCTGAGAAAAGCTCCAAGTTTCGGTCGGTCGCTGGGGCGCTGACCTCCGGCGTCGTCAAGGAAATCGACGAAATGGCGGAGGAAGGGCTGAATCAACTTGTGATTAAGGTGGGAGAAGGGTTTTTGTCTGATTTAAGCGTCACGCGGAAATTTGTAGACATGGTCGAGCATACGCTTCGGCTTTCATTAAATGTACGGCTTGTTGCAGAATCCGAACAGGCGCGCGAGGCCTTAAAGCAATTCGAGGAGACTGCCAGCTTGCCCACAGACGCGTCTTTGGAGTTTGCCCTAAACACGATTGGTTGATTTCCCTTATGCGAAGCTCCACCGTATTCCATTTTGCGGACATAGATGGGCGTATGGTCGGGATCCACAAAGCAGGGAAGAGCGTCGTCATTTGTCATGGTAATGCAGTGGCGGTTTTGTACCTCCTCCATTCGGACTAGAGTGCATTTGTGAGACACCTTGTTGGCGTGGCAGATATGAGAATTTCCTCTTCTCCGGAAGATGAAATTATTACGTATGCACTTGGAAGCTGCCTCGGAATTACGCTGTATGACCCCGTAGCGCACGTGGGCGCCATGGTCCATGTCATGCTTCCTTCTTCCTCAATCGATCCTGTCAAGGCCGCCATGAATCCCTGCATGTTCGTTGATACGGGAGTCAAAAATTTGTTCCTTGAGAGCTATAAGGTGGGAGCGCTGAGAAATCGGTTGGTCGTGGTTGCGGCAGGGGGCGCCTGTGCCAACGGTTTGGAGCAGGATGATTATTTTCAAATTGGAAAGAGAAACGTCACGGTTCTCCGTAGCCTTTTATGGAAGAACGGAATCATTTTGAAGTGTAGTGATTTTGGGGGAAATCTTGCGCGCACCATGTCCCTGGATGTGGGGACAGGAAAAGTATTGATTCGGATTAACGGCGCAACGGAAGTGCTGGTGGGTGATAACGGAGGGCGCGCATGACAAAGAAGGTGCTGGTGGTGGATGATTCTGCCCTGGTCAGAAAGGTGTTGGGAGAAGAGATCTCGAAGTTCTCTGACTTCCAGGTCGTCGGCAGTGCCATTGATCCTTATGATGCACGAGACAAGATCCTGAAGCTCAATCCTGATATTCTCACGCTGGATCTTGAGATGCCGCGCATGGATGGCTTGTCGTTCCTTTCAAAGCTGATGAAGTTCCATCCGATGCCCGTCGTGGTCGTGAGTTCCCAGGCGGAAGAAGGAAGCATCGCGGCAATGCTAGCGCTGGAATTAGGCGCAGTGGAAATCGTGCCGAAGCCTGGGTCTCAGTTCAGCGTTCCCGATGTGGCACATAATCTGATTCATGCATTACGGGCTGCAGGGGCGATTACGTCGGAGAAACTGCAACAACGTTCTCAGCAGCAAGAGACTCCGGTCGCGGTCCCTCTAATGAAAACCACCCACAAAGTGGTCGCAATCGGCGCATCCACGGGAGGAACTCAGGCCGTCGAAGCTGTCGTGCATGGCATGCCGCCAGACGGGCCCGGGATCATCATCGTTCAACACATGCCTGAAACGTTTACCGGCGCTTTTGCTGCGCGCTTGAACAAGAAATGTGCCATGGAGGTCCGCGAAGCGCGGGACATGGATTATGTGACACCCGGAACCGCTCTGATCGCTCCGGGAGACAAGCACATTGTATTGGAAAGAAGTGGCGCACGTTACCAGGTGCGTGTCAAAGGAGGGCCGCGGGTCCATTATCAGCGTCCCAGCGTCGATGTTCTTTTCCAGTCCGTTGCATCAAACTCCGGGCAAAATGCTATCGGCGTGATTTTGACGGGGATGGGTTCTGACGGGGCCAAGGGTATGCTGGCGATGCATTCCGAAGGAGCCCACACGATTGCACAAGACGAAAAAAGCTGCGTCATCTTCGGAATGCCCAAGGAGGCTATCGAGCTTGGAGGGGTAGACGAGGTTCTACCGTTAACGCAAATTGCAGGGGGTATTTTAGCAAAAGTAAATTCTTGCCGGAATTAGCCACGGAAACACCGGGAGAAATTGCGGCAGTCATTTGATTTAGGATAGTTCATGATACCAAATCAGATTCTCCATGGCATCAAGCACCTGGATCCGCTGCCGGTCACGGCGCGGCGACTTTCCACCATGCTTGGCGACGAAAGTGTCAATATTCGAGAGATTGCCGACATCGTGGAGTATGATGCGGCAGTCGCGGCCAACGTGGTTCGGGTGGCCAATTCTGCCGCCTATGGGGGCCGGTACCCGGTGGAACGGGTCCGGGATGCTGTAGTGAGGCTTGGCACGGCAAATCTCCTAACAATCGTGCTTGGAGACTATCTTCGGACCTTCCGCATTACAGCGCCTCTTTACGATCTTACGGAAGACGATCTATACCTTCACAGCGCCGCAGCATCGCTCATGATCAAGGCAATGTCCGGTGAAGCCAAACGGCCGCTTCCGGCTCCCGCTTCGATCGCCGCACTGCTGCACGATATCGGAAAACTCATTATGGTGCGTTATCTAAAGGCCGATGTCTCCGCTTTGCAGTCCCTCTGCAGGGAAAAGAAAATCACTTTTGTTGAAGCGGAACGAGAGGTGTTTGGCTGCGATCATGCGGAAGTCGGGGCAGCGGTAGCCAAGGATTGGGGATTTCCGAATGAGATCACTCTGGCCATCGAACAGCATCACCGGGTGGTGCCGGGCGGAAGCGGAATCTTGCTGGATGCGGTGATGCTGGCAAACTATGCAGCCAAGTCCATCGGAATCGGATTGGGGGCGGAGGCTTTCAACATACCGATGGACTATGACGGATCGCGCCAGCGGATTGGGTTGTCCCTTGAAGGTTTTGAGCGTGCGTGCGCCCAGGCTGCAATCTGGCTGGTGGATCAGAAAAAAGTGATCAATTCGGCCACGTAGAAAACACTAATCGGCTGCAGATCAGATGCCGATTTCGATTTCGCGGGAGCGGACCCACGGCGCCTGGCGTGATAGTCCAGGCAATATTAGAATACGGAGCCGGTTGGCGCGTTCCATTGCTGGCAAAAACTTAAGGAATTAAATCCATGGCTGCTCGACCCCAAAAAACAGGCAAGAAAACAGTTGCAGCAGAAAACCCTGTTCCCACATTTGATGATGCCCTTGCGTTGCTTCTTCAAATCAAGCCGGACAAAATCGGAGATTTTAAGAAATTCTCCAAAACACTCGGCAGCGTTATTACAGGGATCGCGTTGGATGAGAATACGGCCAATCTTGTGCACTCGGCGAAGCAACAGGTCGATCGCCTTATCCGCGGAGAAATTTCCGATCCGGAAGACGTGCTGATTGAAGCCTCCAGGTTGCTCGAGTCAGCATCTAACTCGAGAGAGATGGTGGTATTTCAGCATCGTCCTGCTGAATCTGCCCAATCGCAGCTTCACAAGCCTGAAACGGAAGCTTCTGCGGATATTGCCGCACAAACCACTGCCGCTATAAAGACTGCTGAATCGACAAAGCCGGCTTCCGGCGCTGATCAGGGTGGACAGGAATTGCTGCCGCCAGATACCGACACGGACCTGCTGGCCGAGTTCGTGATGGAGTCGCGCGAGTTGCTAGAGAAATCGGAAGCGGCCCTGCTTGCATTGGAAAGCAACCCGGTGGACGCCGAATCCGTGAATACCGTGTTCCGTGCCTTTCATACAATCAAAGGGACCTCGGGATTTCTTGGTTTGAGTGCAACATCGGAGCTGGCGCATCTGGCCGAGTCGCTGTTGAGCCGGATCAGGAACAAGGAAATCAAACTGGTTGGAGGTTATGCGGACCTGGCGCTAAGGTCGCTCGACATGCTCAAAAAAGCAGTCGCTTCCGTGGAAGGAGCCTTACGGGGTGCGCCGCTCGAAGCGCCGGAGGGTTTCGAGGATCTGAAATCGATTCTTGCCGATCCCGAGGCTGCCGGAATTTCAGAGAATCTCCCTCAGGAAATTCCTGCTCCTCTCAAAGATGAGGAATTCGGCCGTATCAGTTTGGAAGAAGCGGATGCCAAGCAAGAGCCGCAGGATGAAGCCGGCACGGCTGCTCTGATCACACAGCCTTCGAAGACCGCCCTGAAGAAGCAGGCGATCCAACAGAGAGATTCCGAATACGAATCATCGATCCGGGTGAATACAGCCCGTCTGGACCGGCTGATCGACATGGTGGGTGAGCTTGTGATTGCTCAGTCCATGGTTGTTCAGGACCATCAGTTGCTTGACGAAAGTTGCCATGAACTGCAGCGCAAAGTAACGCACGCCAGCAAAATTGTCCGCGAACTCCAGGATTTGAGTATGTCCATGCGCATGGTGCCGCTTCGGGGCACGTTCCAAAAAATGCAAAGAGTCGCACGCGATCTCGCTCGGAAAAGCGGGAAGAGCGTCGACTTGGTCACGGATGACGGTGAAGCCGAGATTGACCGTCACATGGTGGATATCCTGAACAATGTTCTCGTGCATATGGTGCGCAATGCGATCGATCACGGGATTGAAGCTCCTGATGAGCGTGAAAAAAGTGGAAAACCGCAGACCGGCACAGTCCGGCTTACAGCCTTCCACGCCGGCGGAACGGTGGTGGTCGAAATCCGGGATGACGGGCGAGGTTTGAATCGCGAGAAGATTCTGCGGAAGGCGATTGCAGCCGGCATCGTGGATCCGGAAAAAACTCTGAGCGACAACGAAGTATTTAACCTTATTTTTGCGCCGGGACTTTCCACCTCGGAAGTAGTGACGGATGTGTCCGGCCGTGGGGTGGGAATGGATGTGGTGCGCAAAGGGGTGGAAACTCTGCATGGCCGCATTGATATCAACACGGCGCCCGGCGTGGGATCCACCTTCACCGTGCGATTACCCCTCACTCTTGCGATTACCGATGGAATGCTTGTCAGAGTCGGCTGTGAGCGATACATCATCCCGACCATCAGCATTCACTTGTGCTTCCGGCCTGAGCCGGAATCACTCTCGACAGTTTCGGGCCGCGGAGAACTTGTGATGCTGCGGGGAAAAATAATGCCCATTTTCCGGCTGCATCGCTTGTTTGGGGTTGAATCTGCAATTGAGGATCCGGCGCAGGGATTGCTGGTTGTCGTGGGGGATGAGGAGCGCCGCTGCGCCCTTCTTGTGGATGAGTTGCTTGGACAGCAGCAGGTCGTGGCAAAGTCTCTTACCAAAGCAGTGGGGAAAATTCCGGGCGTTTCCGGCGGTGCGATACTTGGCGATGGCCAGGTGGGATTAATTCTTGATACGGGTGAAGTAGCCGCCCAGGCTCGTCAGACTTCCGGTCCATACGGCATTTCGGGGCAGTACGGGCGCCCCGCCGCCTGATCCGGATTATTTAAAAACGGGAGATAACAATGAGTGTCCAGACGGTCACTGCCGCAGACTTAAAGGCGGAGAGTGATACCCAGCCGATACGGGGCGGAAAATTTTTAACTTTTTTCCTTTCCGGGGAAGAGTACGGAATCGAGATCCTGAAGGTGCATGAGATCATAGGACTGCTTCCGATTACCAGAGTCCCCCGGACTTACTATTGTTTAAAGGGAGTTATCAACCTGCGGGGGAAGGTTATTCCTGTTGTTGATCTGCGCCTGAAATTCGAGATGCCCTCGGCGGAATCGACCAGCGAGACTTGCATCATTGTCGTGCGCATCCGCGGAATCGATGTGGGGGTTATCGTAGACAGGGTCTCGGAAGTGATCTATATTCGCGATGGAGAAATTGAACCTGCCCCTTCCTTCGGAAATGGATTCAACACGGATTTCATTCTGGGAATAGGCAATACTCAGGAGAAAGTCAGAATCCTGCTGGCCATTGACCGAGTGCTTTCCTCCAGCGAATTATTCCAGTTCGAGGAGACCGCCGCCTAAGGGCCTGGTAATGAATAAAGGTTGCATTTTGGCGCGAGCGCCGGGCGGGCAGATGCGAGGCGCCGCGACGCAGGCGATGCGGTGTCATCGT
>JBEKKY010000009.1:0-26395 GCA_050010475.1 Acidobacteriota bacterium
CATAACCCGGCGCTACATCGGTGACCAAAGGTCCCAGCGTATAGAACGGAGCTTCATGGCAGACCGCCAGTTCGCGGTCCATGTTTTCTTTGATCAGATGAATTGGAACGTGTCCCGGGCCTTCAATCATCACCTGGCAATCGTGCGCCCAGGCCTTCAAGGTCAATTCTCCAAGCGTGTCCAGCTCTGCAAACTGCGCTGCATCATTCGCGTCTGCCAGCGACCCGGGGCGAAAGCCGTCGCCAAGCGAGAATGCGACATCATAGGCCCTCATGATTTCGCAGATTTCATCAAATTTGGTATAGAGAAAATTCTCGCGGTGGTGTGCAAGGCACCACTTGGCCAGAATGGATCCTCCGCGGCTTACTATGCCGGCCAGCCGCTTTGCTGTGAGCGGAATATAGCGAAGCAGCACGCCCGCATGGATAGTGAAATAATCGACTCCCTGTTCGGCCTGCTCAATGAGCGTGTCGCGGAAAACTTCCCAGGACAGATCTTCCGCCTTCCCGCCGACTTTTTCCAAGGCTTGATAGATCGGAACGGTGCCGATCGGGACCGGAGAGTTGCGTATGATCCATTCCCGCGTCTCGTGGATATTCCTTCCCGTTGAAAGATCCATTACAGTATCCGCGCCCCACCGGATGGCCCAGGTCATTTTTTCGACTTCTTCCTCGATCGAGGAACTCACGGCCGAGTTGCCGATATTGGCATTAATCTTCACCAGAAAATTCCGGCCGATCGCCGCGGGCTCGACTTCGGGATGATTGATATTGGCTGGAATGATGGCGCGTCCGCGGGCAACCTCGTCTCGAACAAATTCCGGGGCCAGGTTTTCGCGCAACGCTACAAATTCCATCTCAGGTGTGATGATTCCCTTTCTTGCGTAATGCATTTGCGTGACGATCCCGCGCCCGCGCAACACCTTTCTGCAAGCAGGGAGAGGCGTGTCGGGGTCGCTGTGACCAGGAATAGGCCGGTAGCTTGGTTCCGCTACATCATAATCCGCTCGTGCGAGAATCCAGGCATGGCGCAGCTCCGGCAGGCCACGGCGCAAATCGATGGTTGTATCGGGATCGGTGTACGGTCCTGACGTATCATACACCCTGATGGATGCGTTGTTCTCCTCGTGCCCGTTTAATCTCACGGTGGGATGAACCTGAATTTCCCGCACGGGCACACGAATTCCTTGCGGCCCGTGAATGTAAACTTTTCTGGAGCCGGGCAGCGGCTCGGTTTTCATACCCCGGCCGTTTGGTGCCGCGTTCCGAATCTCCATCGCACAATCCTCCACTTTCCTTCAGTTCCCGTTTCCGCCTTCCCCTGTGAAATTTTCTATCCCGGTGTTTCGTTTTTCAACGGGAAACGGGGAACGGGAAACCGTCTTTTATGATTCTTCCACTCGGATCATGCGCGTGGGCGCGACAATGACTTGCAGGCCATCGATCTCCTGCAGCGCCTTCTGCATGGATCCTTCCTGCGCTTCGTGAGTCATCATGACAACCGGGACCGCCTTGGCTTGATGGCGAACCTTCTGAATCACGCTGGCAATGCTGATCTCATGCTTTCCGAGGATTCCCGTCACCTGAGCAAGCACGGACGGCTGATCCAGCGCTGAGATGTGGAGATAGTAAGCCGATCGCACCTCCTCCATCGGTTTCAGAGTCAACGGGTTGCGCCCCAGCACCGGAAGGTCTTGCGGCACGGCAGCCTGTCCTGCCGCAAGACGGCGGGCAATTTCGACAATATCGGCCCAGACAGAAGACGCCGTGGGCATTTGTCCTGCTCCTCGTCCATAGAACATCAAATCATTCACTACATCCCCGCTCAGGAAAATGGCGTTGAAAACCCCTGAGACGGCTGCCATCGGAGAATCTTCCGGTATCATCGTGGGGTGCACCCGCAATTCCAGGCTCCCATTCGAGGCTTTTGCGATGGCTAGCAGCTTGATCCGGAAACTCATTTCGCGTGCAAGAGCGATATCCTGAGGAGCAATTTTTGATATTCCTTCAACATAAATGTCTTTGAGCTTCACCGGCGTCCGAAATGCGAGTGTTGCCAGAATCTGAAGTTTGTGGGCGGAATCAATTCCCTCCACGTCGTACGTAGGATCTGCCTCCGCGTATCCCTGTGCCTGTGCTTCCGCCAGAACGCGGCCGAATTCCTGTCCCTCATCGGTCATTTTGGAAAGAATGTAGTTGGCGGTCCCGTTCACAATCCCGCGCAACGACAGGATCTTATTTGCGACCAGACCCTCCTTGACCGATCGGATTAAGGGGATTCCACCTGCGACCGCCGCTTCGAAGGCCAACATTCTTCCACGCTGGCGAGCTTCGGAATAGAGTTCTTCTCCATGAGTCGCCAGCAGCGCCTTGTTTGCGGTGACGACATGTTTTCCATTGGCCAGAGCGCGGAGGATAAAGCCGCGCGCCGGCTCAAGTCCTCCAATCAGTTCCACGACAATGTCGATTTTAGGATCATCCAGCACTTTCCCGGGATCTTTCGTAAGGGGCAATTCACTGAGATTCAGCCCTTTACGCGGAGTCGTGAGATCCAGGTCGGCAACTGCATGCAAAACAACCGGTGCGCCGACCTTCTCTTCCAATTCCTCACGATGTGAAAGCAGCACACGGGCCACTCCGACTCCAACCGTTCCCAATCCTAAAAGACCAATATAAATCGGTTTCATAGCCACCTCAGTGTTTATTGATTATAGACTATTCTGCTGATAAATATGCCCCCACGATCGGGAACAATGATACCTTGTATTTACTATCCCGGGACCGCAGGCGTCCTGCCTGCAAGCTGGCAAAGCCCGTTTGCGGCCAAGACGGCCGCGCTTCCTGGGTGCCGGAGAATCGATATGTCACAGAGCAAAACACGGCCGGACACAGACAGACAATTTATTGCAGACGTTCGGCGCCAGCAAGAGATTCGGATGAGGGGCTACCGGGAACAAGCACTCAAGATCTTTCCGCCGATCTGCGGACGCTGCGGACGCGAGTTCGAAGGAAAGAGGCTGAGGGAACTCACGGTTCATCACAAAGACCACGATCATGACAACAACCCTCCCGACGGCAGCAACTGGGAGTTGCTCTGCGTCTACTGTCATGAGAACGAACACTCGCGGTATTCAGTGGCCGACTGGTCGGACGGACCGACATCTGGATCGGAGCCGACAAGTGTTTCCACATATAATCCCTTCGCCGGTTTGGATTCCCTGCTGAAGAAAAGAGAAAAACGGTGACAGCCACCGGTGTCCCATGGGACACCGGTGGCTGTCACCGTACCAGCGGCTTGTACTTAATCCGGTGGGGCTGATCAGCGGCTGCACCCAGCCGCCTTTTCCTGTCCGCCTCATAATCCTGATAATTTCCCTCAAACCAAACAACCTTCGAGTCTCCTTCGAAGGCCAGAATATGGGTGGCGATGCGGTCCAGAAACCAGCGGTCATGGCTGATGACCACCGCACAACCGGCAAATGACAAAAGGGCATCCTCCAGCGATCGGAGTGTATCCACATCCAGGTCATTTGTCGGTTCGTCCAGCAGCAGCAGATTTCCGCCGCTCCTCAATACTTTTGCCAGATGAACGCGGTTGCGTTCCCCTCCCGACAAATCTTTGACTCGCTTTTGTTGATCCGACCCCTTGAAGTTAAAGGCTGCGGCATAGGATCGCGCGGGAATCTCTCGCTTGCCAAGGATAACGTTATCCCTGCCATCGCTGATTTCTTCCCAGACCTGTCTTTCGCCGTTCAGAATATCGCGGCTTTGATCGACGTAAGCAGTTTTGACCGTCTCGCCGATTCTGAGAACTCCGGCATCAGGCTTTTCCTCGCCCACAATCATCCGGAAAAGCGTTGTCTTGCCGGCTCCATTGGCTCCGATAACGCCGACAATGCCGCCGGGAGGGAGCTTGAACGAGAGATCGTCGATCAGCAGTTTATCGCCATACCCCTTCCGGAGACTGACGGCTTCGACCACAAGTTCTCCCAACCTTGGGCCCGGCGGAATATGCAGGTCCGTTGCTTGAACACGCTTTTCCGCTTCCATCTCCTCTGCGAGCAGCCTTTCATAAGCACTGAGGCGGGCCTTGCCTTTGGCCTGCCTCGCGCGGGGAGACATCCGGACCCACTCCAGTTCGCGCTGGAGCGTCCGCCTCCGGGCCGATTCCTGTTTCTCTTCAGACTCGAGACGAGCCTGCTTCTGATCCAGCCAGGATGAATAGTTGCCTTCCCATGGAATTCCTTCGCCGCGATCCAACTCCAGAATCCAGCCGGCCACGTTATCGAGAAAGTACCGGTCATGCGTGATTGCGACCACAGTGCCCGGGTACTCTTTCAGAAACCGTTCGAGCCAGGCGACCGACTCTGCATCCAGGTGGTTCGTGGGCTCGTCGAGCAACAGCAGGTCCGGCCTTTCGAGAAGCAGCCGGCAAAGCGCAACCCGCCTGCGTTCCCCGCCGGAAAGCTTTGTGACATCCGCATCCACGGGCGGGAGCCTCAGTGCATCCATCGCGATTTCAAGCGTTCGGTCAATCTCCCAGCCGTTGCACGCTTCAATAGCATCCTGCACGCGGGCTTGCTCTGAAAGAAGCTTTTCCATTTCCTCGGAGGACATCTCCTCCGCGAATTTCGCGTTGATTTTGTCGAATTCATCCAGCAGGTTTCGAGTGGCGCGGACCCCTTCTTCCACGTTCCCCAAGACGTTCTTGTCAGGATCAAGCTGCGGTTCCTGTGGAAGGTAGCCGACCCTGACCTGGTCCGCAGGCCACGCCTCGCCGAGAAAGTCCTTGATCACACCGGCCATGATCTTCAGCAGCGTACTTTTGCCGGCCCCATTCGCGCCGATCAGCCCGATTTTTGCGCCGGGGAAAAACGAAAGCCATATTCCCTTCAGGACTTCGCGGTTCGGAGGGTAGACCTTGCGCAAGTCTTTCATCACGTAAATGTACTGGTATCCCACGCGGTTCCTCCTTCAACAAAGATACAAGTATTAGCGTATTCAGCCGCAAGGTTCAATACGGCCAAGAACTGTCGCTATCGGTATTGTCATCGGCATCGAGAATCGGAACTGCTGAAAGGCCGATATCGATCGCGAACGTCCGCACAAATATCGCTGCAATCAATCACTCGAGGAGTTGGACATAATCAAGCTGACATGCCGAAACTATCTTCGGAAGAATACCAGTGACTTTCATGCCCATGTGATGTATTAGATAGGCACTCACGTTTAAGCCGCTGATAATCTGTTCCGTAATTTTGAGGCCGGACCAATCCGCGGAAGGATGGATGGTTATGGAGGCAGGCGTGTTTTTTCAGAACGCTGGCGGAACCCCAAATAAGTCCAAGCCTGCACCAAAAAAATGCGCATGGATTTTAGGCGGGACCTTTGATCCATGGTGGGGAATTGCACTCGATCTTCACCAGTTTGGAATCGAGGCAAGACTTTTCGATTTCAATTCAGACCTTCGCAAAATCATGGCTCAAGCCGAACTCCGAGGCGGCGTGGTTGTCATCGATTTGACAAAAGACGTTGAGCGGGGATTGGGCGTCATGGCTTCATGCCATTCCTATTCTTCATCCGTTCCGCTCATCCCCATCGTGGCGGACCCGTCTCTTGATCTTGCTCAGCGCCTGCGCGATCTCAGAGCGTTTTGCCTGGCCGTGCCTCCCGTGGATTCCGTGAGAATGCGCGGCGTGCTGGAGAACGCCTTTCTCCATGCCGAAAACATGCGTTTGGCGGTCCAGCCCGGGAAGAAAAAAATCCTTGTGATTGATGATGACAAGGATTACTGCCGGTCCGTAGAGGCGTTGCTCCAGGGGGAAGGCTATGAAGTTTTTTGCGCCGCATCCGGTTCTCAGGGGCTGGAAATGACGATTGCGATAGAGCCGGATCTGATCGTCCTGGATGTGATGATGGAAACCTTGTGGGCAGGTTATGAAGTCAGTCAGACTTTGAAATTCCGGGGCGGATACGAGAGCGTCCGGCGCGTTCCCATCGTAATGGTTTCCGCGATCGAGGAACACCCGGCAGAACGATTTGCAAGATCCAACGATCCTTCCATTGTGGGTCCGGACGTTTATCTTACAAAGCCGCTTGAAGTGAAGGGATTCGTAGCCACGATCCGCGCCCTCTTAAAATCGCAGCCGGCGTTAGAAGTATAACCATGAATTCTTCCCCCCAGTCACCGGCGAGCCTCGATATCTCCCTGCTGAATACTAGGAAACTGCTTCTAACCACGAAAGACACGAAAAACACGAAACAGATTCAAAGCACTCTTTTCGCGTTGTTTCGTGTATTTCGTGGTGAATAGCTTTCTTATTTCTTTTCCGGTTCTTTTGGCTTCGCGGATTCTTTGGTGTAGGTGATTTTGTTTTTCCCGCCATCACATGAACCCACAACCTTTTGATCCTTGATCTGGTCGGCGGGCACGATCTCGAGCGTAAAGCTGGTCAGTCCCTTATCCTTCAGCTTCCCTTCAATTTCGGTTTTCAGCTCTTCACACGGCTTTATTTCAGCGAAAACTGAGGCACAAAGCAAAAGAGCTGCAATAATCAATAACGACCGCACAATCTTCATGTGCCAACTCCTTAATTTATTTAATTGGAAACGGGATGCATTGTAGCGAAATTTTGACCGCCGGGATAGTGGCATGATCAAACGGTGACAGCCACCGATGTCCCCTAGGGGACATCGGTGGCTGTCACCGTTTGATCTGCTGCTCCAGCCGCCGGACCTCTTCCCGAAGCTTCTTCTCCCTCGAGTGAATGGAAACAAGGTAGACCGCCAGGATGATCCAGATGGCAGTGTAAGCGGCAAATAAGTAGTTCATAGTGTTCATTTCGATGCTCCTCAATGTGCATCCGCCTCACGCTCAAGGGATTCCATTTCGCTTCTCACGGACTCCAGATAAAAACGGCGTCGCAGCAGAAAAACCAGGAGAATTTGAAAAGCAATCATACAGATGAAAAAGGCTGGACGCATGGATGGCGCAAGCCCGCCGGTTTCCAGCATCGGAGATGGATGAATATCGCGCCACCAGCGGATCGAAAACCAGACCAGCGGAGTATCGGCAAAAGCGACGATTCCAAACACGGCGGAAACGAGCGCCTTTTTCTCAGGATCTTCGATATAATTTCGAATCAAAATATAGGCCACGTACAGAAGACATAACACCAGCGATAAAGTCAGACGCGGAGACCAGGTCCACCAGACAAACCATGCGGGCTTTGCCCAGATCGGGCCCGTGACAAGCACCATGCTCAGGAACATAACGCCGATTTCCGCCGCCGAGAGCGCAAGATTATCCCACCAGCGTTTCCGCCGGACGAGATACATCAGACATGAAAAGAAATTGACGGCAAAAGCCGTCATTCCAGCGATCGCCGCTGCAACGTGAAAATAAAATATCCGCTGCAGGTCTCCCATGGTCCTTTCCCTCGGCGCTTCAATCAGGGCCATATAGAGAGCGAGAACCATACCGAGTATCAGCGCAATCGCCAGGACGGTATCGAAGCGGGATTGAAGTTTTTCGCTCATCTAATCCTCAAGGACGTGCTCGAACAGCAGATACGATATCGTTCCGAACACAATAGTGAAAACGGCCATAATGGAAAGCGGAAGTCGCAAGGCCCGGTAATCCTGAGTATTGAGAATAATATTCGTCGCCTCTACGGCGTTCACTATGACGGGCAGGACCACCGGAAAAAGGATTAAAGGGAGCAAGACTTCCCTTAATTTCGTGTTTACGGCAATCGCAGACAGAAGGGTTCCCACTGCCGTGAATCCCAGCGTTCCTATTAAAAAAACCAGAATCAGGTAAGGAATCTCGCCCCATACCGTCAGATTAAAGAATACCAGACTGAAAATGAAAATGACGAACTCGGAAATGAGCATGAAAACCGTTGCCGCCAGCATTTTTCCAAAATAGATGATCCCCCTGTCCACGGGAATCATCAACAGGCCCTGAAGACAGCCGTTCTCTTTTTCCGCGGCAAACATCCGGTTGAGCCCGAGCGTCCCGGAGAAAATGAATGCGGCCCAAAGAATTCCGGGCACCGCAGAACGGATGGAATCTCGCAGCGACTCCATGGCGAAATTGAAAACGATCAGGACAACGATGCCGAAGAAAAGCATTGAGTTGAGCGTGTCTTTCGTCCTCAGCTCAACCAGCAGGTCCTTCCGGAATATCGCCCAGATCTTATGCATGGGTGGTTTGTTTAACTATGATGCACGGCACAGGATGCAGATGCGGGATGTACTGCCCGCCGACTCTTTGCTTTCATCCTGCATCATTGTTTAGTCACCAGGAACTTGTATTTCTGCTGAAAGTCCGAAAGGCTCAGGGCCGAGGCTGCCACATCCAAGGCGACCACCCCTTTATCAATCACCACGAGCCGATCCGCCATTTCATAGCCTAGCGGTGCGTCGTGAATCGCCATCAGACATGTTTTGCCTTTGGCGTGAGCGTCCGAAACATAACCTTTCAGGATTTCGGAGCCGGCCTGATCCAGGCCGGTAAAAGGCTCGTCGAGAAGGAGAACGTCGGGATTGTGCAAGAAAGCCCGCGCGATGGCCAGTCGCTGTTGCATCCCTCTCGAATAGTTGCGCACCGGTTCGCGTTCGCGTCCCGCTAATCCGACTTCGCGTATTCGCCGGAACAAAGAATCGTCATCCGACGGCATATCCATCAGTTGCGCGTAAAAGCGCAGGTTCTCAAGGGCAGTCAAATCAATATACAGCGACGTGTTGTGGGATAAGTAGCCGATGCGCCCGCGCCAGTAATGGGGAGCAATGCCGCCCTCCCGAGGAAAATCGACTTTGCCGGAAGAAGGATGCGACAATCCTGCGAGGATCCGGAGGAGAGTCGTCTTTCCTGCGCCGTTTCTGCCGAACAGCGCGATAAACTCGCCCGCGCCGATTGTCAGGTCCAGGCCGCGCAACGCCGAAAACCTGCCGAAATGTTTCGTCAGACCCCTGACTTCGATCATAGGTCAATTCTGATTCGAGATTCGAGATTAAGTTCTTCACCCTGAATTTCGAATCTCAAATTTCGAATCTCGAATTTTCAATAATTGGGAAATTCTGCGCAGCCGGCGCTTGCCTTCCTCGCGCTGCCTCAGAAACTCTTCGCCTCCAATCAATCCCGCCTCATGCCGGTGAACCAGATCTGCCATTGAATTCAGCAATTGCTCGCGGCGATCTTTTAAATGCCGGAGCTGAAAGTCCGCCGTGCCCCGGCCCCCATTTTCAGAACGATTGAAGGCGTACCATAAGACGAGGATAAAACCCATTAACAACAACGAGCCGATGATAAGTGCATTCCGCCCGACGGCATTGGGCATCTGGCTCACCTCTGGCTCACCTGCCGTGCCTGGCGATTCCGTTTCCTGAACCGCCGTGCCGCCGGAAAATTGCCAGGCCACCTCGGTCCCTGCCTTGACGGGAGTGCTCGCATAAACCGAAAAATTCTTTTGCGGATCGGTTTGAATCTTCGAAAGTCCTTTTCCGGATAAAACCATATCCTGGGGGATCACCCCAACGTCTATGGATCCGACATCGTGATAAAAATGTTTTATATAGGTGTAGCTTCGCTTTGAATAAGGCAGCAATTCCTGGACTTCAAATGTGGTAATACCCGGCCGCAGCGGGTACCGGCTGTAATAGCTTTTTCCGTCGGCGCTTTCCAGTGCAGATTGCACGAGCGGCATCGATGAGCCGGGCCCGGCGACCCTTATCTGAGGCGGCTCAATGATTCCGTCAGGTTTGGAAATCCGAAAGTTTCCATCCGGGCTTGTGAAGGTTCTGGGCGGCTTGGTCTTGTTATTGAACGTTACCGTTTCCAGTGACCTCAACTGGTCGCCGACTACCTCGAAAGCCATGTGGTCCGCTTCGACATTTATATCCTTCATGGATGTTGTAGGCTCATAAACGCCTAGTTCGAGACTTGCTTTTCCGGCGCTGAATGTCAGCTGGCCATGGTAACTGGCGCCCTTGTAGTCGGCGCGTATCATGAGTTTTTGGTCTTCCGGAAGTCTTTCGATCCGGAATTTTCCAGAGGCGTCGGTTGTTGCGGATTTGATAATGCTCATTCCTCCGCCGAGCTCGATTACTTCCAGTTCGACACCGCGAAGAATAATGGCCGGATCGGTGAGGTCGATCAGCCGTCCTTCTGCAATCCCCTTTTGTTGCGAATAGGCTGCAGGCAAAAAGGCGAGCCAAAACAAAGCGATCGGAATCCGGAATTTTTTCATATCAAAACTGATGGCCGCAGTCCGCGCAAAATTTCTTGCCGGAAATGATTTCGGCGCCGCAGGAGGGACAGCGTGGAGATTCACGCTCACGTTTTGATCGGGCGCCATATAGCCTGGCCTTTCGCGCGGCGACCTCTCTTTCGATCTGTTCATCAATGTTTTCCGAAGAATTCAACTGATCCAACCTCTGCAGAACGCCGGCAGCCTCGTTCTTGTATTCCGCCTCAAGCTGCTGAAAATCAGCATCCGACAGTCTTCCCATCCTGTACTCGAATTCAAGATCCCTGAGATTGCGATAAACGCCGGTCTTTCGATCGAGCAGCCGGTCCAGTTCCGTTTCAGCAAGAAGATCAATATCCAGGTTCCCTTCCGGATCCCTGAATAATGGCCTCAGTGTTATAAAACCGGCGGCAATTACAACCGCCGTACATGCTAACCAGAGCATTCGTTTCTCCCAGTCGTCAGTCGTTAGTCGTCAGTGAAAGAATGGAATTTTTGTATTGGATCAAATTGAGGCATCCTTAACAGATGATTACTGAGTGTCCAGTGCGAACTGGCGACTGGTGACTGGCGACTGATGACTTCTCTTGTCCGGCAACAAACAGATGATCGCGCCAAGAAACATGACTGCGGCGCCAAACCAAATCCAGAACACCAGCGGATTTATGTACGCCTTGATCTGACAGACTGCACTATCCTCCGATATACCTGTAAAAACTACATAGAGATCCTCTTTCGGCGTGCTGTACAACGCGACTGTCGTTGTCGATTGCCCTTCGCCGCTATTAAACATACGTTGTTCCGGTCTCAGAACCCCAATGAGCTTGCCTTTCTTGTAAGCTTCAAGGCTGACTTGTCCGTAGCTGTAGTTCGCAGTCTCGCCCTGGCGAAAACCGGCCATCCTTAATGAGTAATCGCCGATTTTCATTTCCTGGCCTGTAGACAACTGCTGGGCCGCTTCCCGGTTGAAGGCATTTCCCGCGAGCCCGATAAAGATCAAGACGACTGCAAAATGGATAATATAGCCGCCGTACCGCCTCTTATTTTTGAGCGTCAGATTTTTCAGCGCGGCTAAAAACCTTTCATCCTTGCTCTGAACCCGGATTTTTGTCCCCTTGTAAAATTCCTCTATGATGGTTGCGAAGACGAATGCGCACAAGGTCAGGCAAACTGCCGCATAGAAGTCCCTGATTCCTCCGGCGAGAAGCGCAATACATGTGACAGCGGCGATCAGGAAAGGCCAGAAGAGCGCCTTCTGTAAACTCTTAAAAGAGGTTTTGCGCCAGGCAAATAGCGGTCCCAGGCCGGTAAGGAAGAGCAGGAGCAATCCCACGGGAACGGTGATGTTGTTGAAGAACGGGGGACCGACCGTGATTTGCCTGTTTCGGAGCAATTGGGAAAGGACGGGGAACATGGTGCCCCAAAGAACCGCAAAACAGGCAACCACAAGAACAAAATTGTTAAACAGGAAGGCGCTTTCCCTCGAGAGAATCGAATCGAGACGGCGGTCGCTCCTCAAATAGGAACGCCTGTCTACAATGAGCCAAATGCTTGCTAAAAGAACCAGGCCCATGTACAGGATGAAAAACTTGCCGAGCCTCGAATCGGCGAACGCGTGAACCGAATTAACTACGCCGCTCCGGGTGATAAAGGTGCCGAATACTCCGAGAAGATAAGTGAGGGTGACAAGAACGATGTTCCAGACCTTCAGCATTCCCCTGCGCTCCTGGACAACAATCGAGTGCAGAAAGGCGGTGCTCACGAGCCAGGGCATCAGGGATGAGTTTTCCACCGGATCCCATCCCCAATATCCGCCCCATCCCAAGACGACATAGGCCCACTTTCCGCCTAGAATCAGCCCGGCGCCGAGGAGAAGCCAAGTCATCAGGGTCCACCGTCGCGTGGTGCGGATCCAGGTATCCCCCAACTGCCTGGTTGCGAGGGCGCCGATGGCAAATGCAAACGGAACGAGAAAGCCGATGAATCCCAGATACAGGATGGGAGGATGAATTACCATTGCCCAGTACTGCAGCAGCGGATTGAGCCCGCGGCCGTCGGCGGGCGCAAACGCCTGCATCGTGCCCTGAGAAGAAACCTGGACCAGCTGCGTGAATGGATTCGAAAGGAACAGATTCAAGGCCAGGAAAAAGCACAGGTCGAACATCAAAACGGCAAGAACATACGGCATCATGTCCCGGTAGCGGGATCGGTTCTGATAGACGACAACGGCACAGAGCAACGAGGTGAAGAAAACCCACAACAGCATCGATCCATCGTGAGCACCCCAGACTGCGGCAATTTTGTAGAAGACCGGCAGATCGCGGCTGCTGGCGCTCGCCACATGGGAGGTGGAAAAGTCATTTGCCAGCAAGAGATAGAGAAGAGAAACAAATGCCAGCGTAACGCTTCCGGCAGCCGCATAGGCGGCATGCTCTGCACTGCGCACGATTCTGTGTCGATGCTGTGAGGCTCCGATCAATGCTGCAAATAGAGCATATCCGGAGAGACACAGGGCAAGGAGAAGACAGAAATTGCCGAAATTGGCCATAGAAAACCAGTCGTCAGTCGTTAGTCGCCAGTCACTGACGACTGACGACCGGCGACTGCATTCTTCAGTTACTTGTTCTTTTGTCGTATTCCGATTCGTATTTTGATGCGCACTTTGCTTCGATATGACGCGCCTGAAATGTGCCGTCGGGAGCAACTTTGCCTTCGACCAGGGTTTTGGATCCTTCCTTGAATGTGTCGGGAATCACGTCATTCCCGATGTAGTGGACTCGGATCGTGCTGTTGCGGCTGCCCATGGCAAATTCCATCTGAGGCTTAGACCGGTTAATTGAACCGGCCACCACATCTCCTGCGAGCTTCAGGGTTTTGCCCTCCAGAGTTCCCTTCATTGCGCTATATTCATCGACAGTAATGTAATAGGCTTTGCTTTCCTGGAAACCAACAAACCCTAGCCAGGCCAGCGCAGCCACAATCACAATCCCACCCAATATAAATTTTATTTTTGCAGGCATATTCGTCTAACTGGAATTCTCCTTCAAAAGAAGAAAAGGGACAGGTTCATGGCGTCCCCGTTGGAGTATACATCAGCGCGGGCAAGTTCTGAATGGTCAATAAATGGGAGGAACTGGAGTACACTAATATTGAATCATGCCTGGAGGGATTCCGCATGGCTACACAAACGGACGCACCAGTAACGGTCGAGTACTACTACAAAGTCAAATGGGGGTATCAGGAGGAATTTCTTGCGCTTTTCCGCAAGAACCATTCCCCGCTGTTGATGGAGCAGGTAAAATCCGGGCGCTTGCTGAAATTTCAGGCTTTTGAGCCCCGTTTCCATGGCGACGGGCGCAGCGACTGGACTTTTATGACAATTCTCATTTTCAAAGACTGGCAAGCTTTTGGAGACAATCGCGGAAGTGCAGAATTGATTGAGCGGATGTACCCGGATCAGGAAACCTATAAACGTGAGGAACGGAGGCGCTTCGAGATCCTGGATGCGCACTGGGATGTTCCCCTCAAGCCGGTACCGATGGAATAGAAACCGGAATCGGTATCGGTATCGGTATCGGAATCGAGACTGTAAAGACCGACCCCGACCCGATTTGATCATCTCCGTAGCCCATTCCCCGTTTTCCTTTGAATGGCCACAGATTCCAACGGAGAACGGTAAACGGGGAACGGGGAACCCTACAATGCGCGCATATACTCTGGGCGGAGCAACTCGGGATCCTTCCGCTGCAGAACCTCCCGGATCAGTTGAAGCGCGCGTTCCTTTTCCGCGGGCATCCGAACTCTCAGGGGAAGATAATTCGAGGCATGATTGGAGGCGAAAAAGCAATTGGTGAACTGACAGTTTGCTATCATGGTTCCCAATTCCCTGATCAGCTCAAAAGGGGTTGGGAGGACCAGCTTTCCAGTCCGCAACTCCTCGTCAATTGGCGTACCAGGGACGATCATCAAAGATAGTGCGCCCACATATTCCGGATCCATTTCGGAAAGAACTTTTCCGGTATCCTCTGCATGTGCATGGCTCATCTCCACTCCGCCGATTCCGAGAAGCACGGTTACGGATAGCAGAATTCCGGATTCCTTTACCCGCTTTGCCGCGCGCACCATCTGTTCCGCCGTGGCATTTTTTCTGATCCGCTTTAAAACTTCTGCATTCCCCGATTCCAGCCCCAGGTAGATGATTCCCAGCCCCAGGCTCTTCAATTCCCTGAGTTCATCCGGACTCTTCTTGAGCACATCGACAGCGTTTGCATAAATCCCTACGCGCTCCAGTCCGCGGATTTTCAGCTTCAGATAGCTTAGAATCCCCACCAAGTCCTTCTGCGGAATAATCAAAGCGTCGCCATCGGCCAGAAATACACGCGGAATGGGGCCATAAACGCTGGCCTCGTCTATATCCTCTTTAATTTCCTCCAGGGACTTGATCCGGAATTCCTTTCCCTGGAATGAATGGCAGAACGTGCATCGGTTGTAAGAGCACCCGACCGCTACCTGCAATATCAGGCTGTCTGCCTCGCTTGGCGGCCGATAAATGGCCCCTTCGTACTTCATCACCCTCTCCCAGATGCTTTTACTCGTCTTCCCGTTGCGATCAACGCGCAACCCGTAAACGGCCAACGCTATTTAAAATACCACACGGACCATTTAAGGACGGCAGGGAATCTGTGCTAACCTCTATGCCGCGTTATTTGCGGCCCGATTTGCCTAAAGATTTCTTTTGCAGCTTACGATAACCTGTAGGTAGCCTAAATACTTATAAGCTGTTCTGAAAGATGAACTTGGGCGTTCCGGTTCTTATGCGGCAGGAATTCGCACAAAGCGCGCCGGTCGCAGAAAATTGACATGGATAGTGGAAGCAAACCTCCGGGGAAGGATCGCGCAGATGAGCTGGAATTTCTGCGCGACGAAATTGCGCATCTGCAAAATCTGATCACGCGCCAAAGCCTGGATGCGCGTGCGTTGGAAACTCATAATCAAGCGCCCTCTGAGGGAGAGTTCTCCCTGCCGACAAGACTGCTCGAAAACGCGCCGATCGGCGTGGCCTTGATCGACGCCCGATTCCATATCCTGAGAGCAAACCAGACACTCTGCGCCATGCTGGGCTGCAGCGAAGCGGAAACCCTGTCTTTGGACATACCGGATATTGCCCAACATTCTGTTGCCTGCACGGAGCTGATCCGGCAGGTGCTGGAAGGCGTGCTGGCCAGCACGAAATTTGAAGCGCAATTTTTCAGCAAAAGCCGAGAAGCGTTCTGGGTCCAGGTGACGGTTTCCTCGAATCCCGGGGGTCCCGTGAAATCCTGCCTGATTCTTGTGGAAGAGATTGGCGCCCGAAAATGGGCTGAATTGACCCTGCAGGATGAAAAACAGTTGTTGGAGGGGCTGATTAACAGCAGCCTGGACGGCATTCTTGCTTTTGATCGCGAAGGATTCTTCACCATATGGAATCCGGGAATGGAAAGGATTTTTGGAGTCAGCGCAAAGGAAACCTTGGGCCGGCCCGCCTTCAAGGCATGCCCGTTCTTTCAAGAGCTTGGAGAAGACGTAAATTTCTCCGCAGCACTCCAAGGGAAAAAAGTCATTTCACGGGATAAAAGCTATCTGATCCCTGGGACGGATCGGCAGGTTTATTTTGAGGGGTATTACGGCCCCATGTGCGATACGCGCAGCAAAGAAGTGATCGGAGGGCTGGCCATCATCCGCGATGTCACGGAACGCAGACTGGCGGAAGAAGGGAAGCGGATCAGCGAAGATCGGTACCGTGAATTGTTTGAAAACGCCTATGACATGGTCTATACCCATGATCTCGCCGGCAGTATCACATCGATTAACAAGGCTGCGGAGCGGATTGTCGGGTATTCGCGTTCCGAGGCTCTGCAGATGCGCTTCAGCCAGTTTGTCGCTCCGGAGTTTCAACCGACTGCACGAAGAATGATCGACCGCCAGATTGCGGATGGAGCTCCAGTTACACAGGAGCTCGAAATCATTGCGAAGGATGGCGGGCGTGTGACGCTCGAAGTGAGCAACCGTCTGATATTTCGCGAAGGGAAACCGGTCGGCGTTCAGGGTATCGCCCGCGACATAACGGAACGAAAGAAAACCGAAGAGGCTCTGCAGCAGGCCAACCAAAAGCTGGAGGCATGGGTCCGGGAGCTTGAACAGCGCACGCGGGAAATGACGCTGTTGAGCGAGATGGGAGACATCCTTCGTGCCTGCCTCACAACAGGAGAGGTTTACGAGGTTTTCATGCGTGTCGCCCAGGAGATTTTTCCGCAACAAGGTGGAGCGCTGTTTGTCATCGGTCCCTTGCGCAACATCGTCGAGGCAGTGGCGGAGTGGGGCGACGTCTCCGGGCTGGAACTCACTTTTACCCCCGACGAATGCTGGGCATTGCGCAGAGGAAGAGTCCACTGCGTTGAAGATACACGGGTCGGTCTCCTCTGCAAACACCTTCATACCCCTCCTCCCACCGGCTATCTTTGCGTTCCCATGATGGCGCAAAGCGAAGCAGTCGGCGTTCTGCACCTGACCATGCCCGAAGGCACTCAGATGCCCGAAGCCAAACAACGGCTGGCGATGGCAATGGCAGAACACGTGGGGATGGCTCTATCCAATCTCCGTCTGCATGAAAGGCTGCGCACCCAATCGATCCGGGACCAGCTGACCGGCCTGTTCAATCGAAGCTTCATGGAGGAATCACTGGACATCGAACTGCGCCGTGCAGTCCGAAGTCAACTCCCGCTCAGCGTGATTATGCTGGAGATCGACAATTTTCAGCTGATCAATGAGAATTTCGGCCTGGACGTGGGCGAGTCAATACTGCGCAGGGTGGGGATGTTGCTTCAAGCCAATGTCAGAAAAGGGGACATTGCCTGCCGATACGGCAGCCAGACGTTTGTCGTGATCCTGCCCCAGGGGGGATATGAAGCGAGTCGCCAGCGAACAAACAATCTCTGCGACCTGTGCCGGACTCTCGAAGTGAAAGTCCAGGGCGCCCAAGTTGGCCACATTACAACTTCTGTTGGGTTGGCGGTTTTCCCGGAACACGGACAAATTGTCGAGAACCTGCTGCGTTCAGCGGAAGCGTCTTTGAACCGGGCGAAAAACGGCGGTGGCGATAGTGTCGTCGTGGCAAATTAAAAAGCCGGAATAAACCTGGTTCCGAAGCGGAGAGCAGGATAAATTTCTGCAGCAGATTGGGATAATGCTGAAGTTCCTTCTGACTTCCGGCTGCCGGTTTCTTCCCTCCTAAAATTTTCCTTGCGTTTTCTCAGATTAAGTACAAAATGCTGCTTCGGGTACCCAACTTCCCCTCACCCATTGATTTTGTTCTGTGTCGTCCGTAGGGGAATTCCTGTATCAAAGCGGCTTTATTGCGACGGAACCGGCTCAAAATGGAACGGGCACTTCGAACAAACAAAGAATTCGAATCGCTTTGGGAGAAACTCGAAAACCTGAAGCGACTTGATTCGGATTTTGCGCCGGCCGGCAATCACAATTCCGCACACAACACCGACCATCTCAGGACTGAAATTACGGACAGGCTCGGCTTTTTCCCTTCTTTTTTTGTCCCGGCTCTCGATTCCCCCGCGTTGCTCGAGAATCTCTGGCACCAGCAGCTCAGTTCCTACTTCGACAATCCTCTGCCTCAGCTTTTCAAAGAGAAACTCGCCTTTTGTCTTTCGCGTTACTGTGCATCTGCATACTTCATTGTCACTCATGCCTGCACGCTTCACCAACTCGGGATATCGGCGCCCTATTTGAGGCGGCTGATCGAGAGAATCCCTCCGGACGCAATGGATATAGAACAGGTGCGCGAACTCCTCGCCAATGTGCCGCGCCCGATCGGGACCTGGCCTGAAAAGGATCCGGTTTTTGAAGAGAACCTGATGACCTGCTGTACCGTCGTGTTCCTGGGACTGTTGGGATCTGAACGCTGCGCTGCCGATCTGCGCGACATCCTGGAATCGGAAAGATATGGGTATTTGACCGCCCTTCTCGCCAGTATCAAAGCCTCGCATCTGTGGGCGGAAGCGCATCCGGAAATCTCTCCCGCGAACCACCCGGCCGTTCGCGACCATCTTGATGCGCTCATACGGAAAGAACCCCGCCTGAACGAGATATTCCACAACCATACGGAAGTTTTGGGACCGCCCTTCAAATCGGGCTCCAGACACAAAATTCCGGAAGAGGAAGAACATTATCGAGAGCTGTTCGAAAATGCCAGCGACATTATCTATACCCATGATTTCGACGGGAAACTGGTATCGGTCAACCGGGCGATCGAAAAAATAGCCGGATATACCCAAGTGGAAGCTCTTCAAATGAAGCTGGCCGAAATGGTCGCGCCGGAACATTTGGCGGCGGTTCAAAAAATGACCGATCCGCAGATCGGCGGCGAAATTCCTCTGAACTATGAATTGGAGTTTATCGCAAAAGACAAGAGCTGCATCACACTCGACATCAGCACCCGGCCGATTTTTCGAGGGGGAAAACCGATAGCCGTTCAGGGAATTGCGCGGGACGTCACCAAACGCAAGAAAACCGAAGCTGCGCTCCAGGAGGCCAACAGGAAGCTTGAAGCCTGGGTCGGCGAGCTGGAACAGCGAACGCGTGAAATGACGCTGCTGAACGAAATGGGAGATATTCTGCGCGCCTGCTTGACGACGGAGGAGGCATACAGCGTCATCGTTCGTGTAGCCCAGCAGATATTCCCGGTACAGGTCGGCTCTCTTTACGTGATCGCTCCTTCCCGAAATCTTGTGGAGACGGCTGCCTTATGGGGCGATCCCGCACTGATGGAACCCTCGTTTTCTCCCCAGGATTGCTGGGCGTTGCGCAGGGGACGGATCCACTGGTTTGATAATTCCCGGTCCGGGTTAATCTGCCGGCACATCCACAGGCCGGCTCCCGAAGGATACATGTGCATCCCGATGATGGCCCAAAGCGAAGCTCTCGGAGTACTGCACCTGATACAGCCCGATGGTATCAAGATGACCGATGCCAAGCAGCGCATGGCCATTACGATGTCCGAGCACATTGCCATGGCTTTGTCGAATCTGAGGCTTCACGAAACCCTGCGCAGCCAGTCAATTCGCGACCCGCTGACAGGGCTTTTCAACCGCAGGTTTATGGAAGAGTCGCTCGAATTGGAGCTCCGGCGGGCTGCCCGCAACCAGCGTCCCCTCGGAATGATCATGATCGATCTGGATCATTTCAAATACTTCAACGACAACTTCGGACATGAGGCGGGCGATTTGCTGCTGAAAGAGCTCGGAGCCCTGCTGAAAGGAAACATCCGTGGTGAAGATATCGCCTGCCGCTACGGAGGGGAGGAATTCACGCTCATCCTGCCGGAAGGAACCGGAGCCGTGACCCGCCAGCGCGCGGAGTTTTTCAGGGATGCCATTCAGCGGCTCGATGTGCATTTCCGCGGACTTCCATTGGGAAAAATCACGGCTTCGATGGGGGTAGCGGTTTTCCCGGATCACGGCCGTAGTGCCAAGGAGCTGATCGAAGCGGCCGACAAGGCTCTGTATCGCAGCAAAAGCGACGGAAGAGACCGAGTTACACTTGCAGGCTAAGCCCAATTACGAATGACGAATGACGAATTGAATGCACGGCTGCCTCGGCAAATGTTTCAATTCGTCATTCGTCATTCGTAATTCGTAATTGGGTTTTATAGGAATCCGGAACGTTTAAATACCGGACTTTGCTTTCCGGGCTGAGCGACACAGCCCCGGTCACCGGATTGTATTGGTAGGGCGCGCCCAGAGGATCCGCAATCCTGTACCTGTCTTCCTTGCCACGCACCAGTTCTTCGAGAGTTTGCGGGAACGATCCGGTTTTCGCCCGATATTTTTCCAGCAGAGATTCCAGGCCCCAGATGTCCTGCGCAACCACAATGCTGATCAGATGATTGCGGGCATTCTCTCTGACATCCGCCCTGGTTGAGTCTCGATATTGTCTTTCCCACAAGGCAATGGCCACTTCCAACGCGCCTCCCTTGGAGAATGACAGTGCGGCCAGGGGCTCCATCCAATGGGGCGCTCCCGGGATGCGGCTTGCAGACTTCCAGACCTCTCCGGCCGCTTTGTAATCCCTCATGTGCCAGTAACAGATAAACCCTTTGTCATAGAACAGCCGCCATTCCTGGGGATGGGCGCGAATCCCCTTGTCCAGAAGACGCAGTGCCTCCTTCGGCTGACCCGCGCCAACGGGATCCGGTTCGGCAAGAAAAAGACTGCCTGCGCGGTAAGCATCCAAAAGATCAGGATCCAGAGTTGTGGTGATTTCGAGGAGAGTCGAAAGGTTCTTATAGCGGATGGGCCTTTTGTCCGCTTCATCCCGTCGACCATAATACTGAATGACCCGCATCCAGTAAAAATCCGCCAGGATGCGGTCGTAGCCCAACGCCATCTTCTTCACGACGGCCGGAGCGCTGAAGTAAAGCAGATCGGGCTCCTGCGCGGGTTTGCCCAAACGCAACTCCAGGCGGTCCTGCGCCGGTTTGATCAGGGCTGCGCAGACCAGAAATATGCAACAACTACCCCAGATGGGCCCTAGGCGCCCTGCTCTTTCCCTTTTCATTTAAAATCCCGGCGCGCGAAAATGGCGATCGAGAGCGACAGGATTGCCGCGCAATACAAAACTGCGTAAATCGTCGAACCCGCAATCGCGACCGGATCAATCGGCATGGAATAACCACTGCTTTGGATAACGCTCCGGCTGTCTACGATATTGAAGTTTGTGAAGTTGGGGATGACGTAATACAGGATCCGGCAAACCCATTTGACTGACGCCGACTTGGTCAGTTCGCCAAAACTCTGCAGATCCCTTCCGAAGTGACCGATGATCCAAAGAAAAAATGTGAAAAGCGCGGAGAGCGCGGGAGAAGAAAATGTGGAAAAAAATAATGCCAGGGCCGTCGTGAGCGCAAGCGACAGAAAGATGACGAAGACGGCCGGCAGAACGCGCAGATGACCGCCCAATCCGATCCGGCCGATGTACAGCATTGCAAGTTCCAGCCCCACAGTCATGATTGCCAGGTTCACTAAAATTGTGAAAAGCAATCCAAGGTACTTGCCCAGAATCAATTCATACCTGTGTACAGGCTTCGCAAGAAGTGCATAGGCCGTCCTCTTTTCCAGTTCCTTATAGACGAGCCCGATCCCGATAAAAATTGCGATGAGCATGCCAAAAATAGAAATTGAGGACAGGCCCAAATCCAGCATCACCTTGTCCTCATTCCCCAGCGTCAGTTGTCCCAGCATGATGGAGCTGAAGATCAGGATGAGAGCAAAGAGAATCAGGTTATATAGGATCTTGTCGCGGACCGTTTCGCGATAAGTATTCCTGGCTATGGCCAATATTCTCCGGATCATGGTTCACACAGCGCAATTAATAACGCCACGGATTTCACGGATTTTAAATCAGTGATAATCCGTGGAATCCGTGGCGTTTTTTTGAGCATAAGTATAGGCGGGGCCCTGCTGCCCGCCGGCCACCACCGACTGGAAGTGCTCCTCCAGCGAAGGACGAACCGGATTCACCGAAATCAATTCCAATTTGTGCCGGAGAGCAATTTCGAGCAAAGCCTCCATCTGCGCCCGATCCCGCGCCCGAAGGTGCAAACGGTCTTCCATGGATCTGACTTCGTCGCACGATCTGCGGATTTCATCCGGAATCTCCTGCTTCACCCTCGATAAAATGATTTCGTATCCTGTAATCCTGACCTTCAGGATGTCCTCCAGCGCGCCCGCCTCCTGCAGCTTGCCCTTGTTCAAAATCGCAATCCGGTCGCAAAGCGCTTCGACGTCGGGCAGAACGTGAGAACTGAAAAACACGGTGACGCCTCGAGCTTTTAATGAGGTGATGATGCGGCGCACTTCCATCCGGCCAAGTGGATCGAGGCCGGACATAGGTTCGTCCAAAAAAACTATTTCCGGGTCATTGATGAGCGCTTGGGCGACGCCGACTCGCTGGACCATTCCCTTTGAGAACTTCCGGAGTTGCAGGTTGCGCGCTTCTGCCAGCCCGACATCGTCGAGCAGCGCTTCCACCTTTCGGGACAATTCGGATCCGCGGAGGCCGAACAGCCGTCCCATATAGGTCAGGAGCTCCGTTGGGGTAAGGTAATCATAAAAATATGGATTTTCCGGAAGATACCCGATCTCTTGATGCATCGAGACCCGGTTTACGGGCTTGCCCAAAATCCGGGCCGTTCCGGAAGTCGGATGCAGAAGATTCATCAGGATTTTGATGGTCGTGCTTTTGCCGGCCCCGTTCGGACCAAGGAAGCCAAAAATTTCGCCCCTGTGCACCTCGAGGCACAGGTTTTCCAAGGCTCTTAGCGGACGTTTCTTCCAGAAGCCGATCGAGAAGTCTTTAGTCAGATTTTCTATTTCTACAACAGGCATAGCGAGATTCCCAGGAGCGCGGGCGTCCCCGCCCGCACATGCGGCCGGGACGGCCGCGTTCCCGATTACTTGCGTTGGCGAAGGACTTCATACAGGGCCATTCCTGCGGCAACGCTCACGTTGTACGAGCCCACTTTTCCACGTATCGGCAAGGAAACTAGAAAGTCGCACTTTTGCTTTACGAGTCTATGCAGACCGCTGCCTTCATTGCCCAGGACCAAGGCTGTAGGGGCGGAGAGATCGGTTTCCCAGATGGGCTGATCGGACCCGGCATCGAGGCCCACCACCCAGAATCCCTTCTTTTTCATTAGTTCTATGAGCTGCGCGATATTCGTGCCGCGCGCCAGCTTGACATGCGAGGCCGCGCCGGCGCTGGCCTTCACAACCGTGGCGCTCAAGTTCGCGCTTCGATGCTGGGGAAGAATAACTCCGTCCACTCCGGCTGCTTCGGCCGAGCGCAGAATTGCACCGAGGTTATGAGGATCTTCGATTCCATCCAGCACAACCAGGAGCCCTGGGGATTTTGTGCGTTCCAGGATCTCCTCGACCGAGCAGGTGGTCATTTCTGCCGCGAAACAGAGAACTCCCTGGTGGCGCTCTCCTTGTGCCTTCCGGTCCAGCCAGGACTTCTCTTCGAAAGAGATCCTGACGTGGTGCTGCCGGGCCAGTTCAATGATCTCCTGGATTCGTGGATTCCTTTGACTGCGTTCCACGCAGATCCGTTCAATTTTTTCGGGACTGGCCTTCAGCGCCTCTGTGACCGGATTGATTCCGTGCAAGAGCGACATATTTTATTGTGGAAAAACAGTGACAGCCACCGATGTCCCCAAGGGGACATCGGTGGCTGTCACCGTTTTTCCTTTCATATCGAACGAAGAATTATCTGCAAACGCTCGCGGCAAGACATGACTTTGCCGGGCAGATTCAGCCGGCTCCCCTCTTCATACAATGGGATCAGCTTCTCCAATTCCGGACCGGAATCGCGGCCCGTCAGTGCCGCACGAATAGGATGAAACAGGTTGCGCCCCTTCTGATGCGTGGCTGTTTTCACCTGCCCGACAATTTCGCGATAGGTCTCCGCCGTCAGGATTTCCTTCTCCTCAACGAGCCGCGCGAATTCGCGGGCGACCGCCCGCGCTTCCGGTTTTCGGAGAACATCAAAGATAGCCGGGTCAATCTCCGGCGGATTCGTTTCAAATCCGTAAATGATGTCCGTCTGGTTCGGCAGTTGATCCAGGTGATCGACGTGCGTCTTTACAAGATCGATTACCTGTGCAAGCCAGGAGCGCGTCGCCTGATCCAGCTGCGCCGGAACAAGACCGGCATCCACAAAAAACTGTTTCGCCCTGTCCACCAGGGAATCGCCCGCGGTTTTATTGATATAGCTCCGGTTCATCCAGGCCAGTTTGGCGTTGTCGAATATTGCCGGGTTTTTTTGAACGCGCGTCAAATCGAACTGACGTGTAATCTCGTCCAGAGACATGATCTCCTGTCCTTCATTGGGCGAAGACCAACCCAGAAGTGCGAGATAATTTGTCAGGGCTTCCGGCAGATATCCCTGTCGCCGGAACTCCTCGACGGAAGTCGCGCCGTGTCGTTTGCTTAACTTCTGTCCGTCGGGGCCGAGAATCGTCGAGAGGTGGGCGAATTGCGGCACAGGCGCTCCCAGAGCCTCATACAAAAGAATCTGCCGGTGTGTGTTCGACAGGTGCCCGTCGCCGCGGATGACGTGTGAAACCGTCATCAGAAAATCGTCGATCACGCAGCAGAAATTGTAGGTGGGACTGCCGTCGCTGCGGAGAAGAACGGGATCGCTGATCTGGCCGGTGTCGATCTCGATTCTACCGAAAACGAGATCCTGAAATCCGACGGTGCCGGGCCGGACCCGCAGGCGGAGCGTGGAGGGATCCCCTTTCTTCCGGTGCGCCTCGAGTTGCGCAACGGAAAGATGTCTGCACTTTCCCGAATAGCGCGGCGTCTCGCTTTGAGCCAGTTGTTGCTGGCGGACCTTCTCCAGTTCCTCCTCGGAACAGAAGCATCGGAAAGCTTTGTCTTCGTCCAGGAGCTGTTGCGCGAATTTCTGATAGATCGGATACCGGTCGCTTTGTCGATAGGGGCCGTATTCGCCCTTGCGGTCGATCCCTTCATCCCACTCCAGCCCGAGCCAGCAGAGATCGTCCATGAGCTGCTTTTCATATTTTGGTTTGCTGCGCTCGGCATCAGTATCTTCGATCCGGAGAATAAAGGTACCGCCGTAATGTCTTGCCAGAAGCCAGTTGAACAAAGCGGTCCGCACGTTCCCGACGTGCAAAAACCCGGTGGGACTTGGAGCAAACCGAACTCGAACTTGTGATGCGTTCATAAAAAGCTCTCAAAAAGCGCCACGGATTCCACGGATTTTAATCTGTGAAATCCGTGGAATCCGTGGCGTCTTTTGCTTTTGACGCTGATTATTTCTCCGCGCCTCCGCGTGAGTCCAACAATGCGATGGCCTGAGCCGATATTCCCTCGCCGCGGCCTTCCGCATTCAACCCTTCGGTCGTAGTCGCCTTGATGCTTACCTCGGCGATGCTTAGCCCAAGAGATTCCGCAATGTTTTGCCTCATCGCCTGTGCGTACGGAGCCAGTTTTGGCCGCTGCACCAGCAATGTAGCATCCACGTTCCGGATCACCCACCCGGCAGCTTCAATCTTTTCCCGAACCAGCCGCAGAAATTCAAGGCTGGACCGCCCCCGGTTGGAGGGATCCGTATCCGGGAAATGCTGACCGATATCCCCCAGCGCAGCCGCGCCCAGGAGCGCATCGCAAATTGCGTGAGAAAGAACATCGGCATCCGAATGCCCATCCAACCCTTTTTCGAAAGGGATGTCCACTCCGCCGAGGATCAGCTTGCGTCCTTCAACCAGTCGATGATAATCGATCCCCTGTCCGATTCGAAGCTTCGATTGATTCACTTCCTTCAAAGCCTCCTGGCCCTTTCTCGAGATCAGAATCCCGGCTATCTGCAGATCTATCGGCCGGGTGATTTTTATGTTGTCGGGTGAACCGGGGACAACCACAACCGGATGACCTGCCCAGCGCACGACCGAAGACTCGTCGGTCCCCAGGAAGCCTGATTTGTGCGCCTCTTCGAGAGCCGATCGAAGTATTCCCGCATGAAACGCCTGAGGAGTCTGGATTCCGTACAACTCTTCCCGCGGAGGCGTTGAGAGCACGCGCCCGGTGCGGGAGACCCGCTGGATGGTTTCGGTTGCCGGGAGACCCGGGACCGCCGCGCCCTTCTTCCATGCGGCATCCAGCACGCGCACCATCAAGTCGCGATCGCATACCGGTCGCACCGCATCGTGGACCATTATAACATCCGGATCGGGCGCAATGTGGGATACTCCGATGCGAACGGATTCCTGGCGATTAGGCCCGCCGGCAACACATTTTATTTCTGCCGGCGCCGGGAGCCGCTGCAGAATCGCCGATGCGGCGGCGACATGTTCTGCCGGCAGCGCAATAACGATCTGGGTTATTTCCTTGATGGATAAAATGCTCTCGACGGTGTGGAGCAGGACCGGTTTTCCGGCAATCTCAAGGAACTGCTTCGGAATCCCGGCATTCATGCGAGTCCCGGTCCCTCCCGCAGCAATGACGGCCGCAGCCCTCAATTTTCCCTCCGAGCTCTCTGTTTTCAGGAAACGGAAAAACGCCACGGATT
>JBEKKY010000010.1:0-25712 GCA_050010475.1 Acidobacteriota bacterium
TTTTCGGATGGATCTCCGATGTGTCTGGCTACCGGACCATGTATATCGCAGCCGGCTGCTTGATCCTTCTCTTGACCGCACTGTTCACCCTGAAGGCTCCCCAAATTCAAAAAATCAGCAATTAGATCGAGGCTTTTTCTGCCGGGAGCGCCGGCGTCTCGCCGGCTCTTTTGCGTTCTCGCGACCCTGCAAAAAAGCCGCCGTCCCGGCGGCGCTCCGGCCAAAACCGCATTTTGCTCCTCACGCGGGCGATCCCGCGCCTCCGTGTGAGCCTACAAGAGGATGATTTCGCCGGAGACGCTCTTTCCCCGGACGGTTAAATATCCCATTGAGACCGGAAGATGAAACCGGCGCGGCCCTGCACTCCCTGGATTAAAATACAAAACGCCGTCTCGCGTCTGCTGCATCGGAACATGGGAGTGACCATACACAACGGCTGAAAACTCGGAGGCACGCGGGTCCAGGTCAAGACTGTCAATGTTATGAATCACGTAGATCATGATCCCGCCCGCTTGCACAATTGCGGTCTCCGGAAATTCCCTCGCCCAATCACCGGCATCCGCATTGCCCCGGATGGCCGTAACGGGCGCAATCCTGCGCAACTCGGCAATGACGTCAGGCGAGCCCATATCTCCGGCATGGATTATGTGCTCCACACCCTCCAGAGCCGTTAGGATCTCCGGCCTGACAAGCCGATGCGTGTCGGAAATCACTCCAATTCTGCACATCCCGCGTGATCCTCTGGACCATGATACAAAATCGAAGCCGGGAATCAGAAGCTCCAGGATGTTTGGTGCGCATCTGCCGGATGCGGTGTATCCTCTGGTGCGGAATAATCGTCAGTTGCCAGTCGTCAGCGTTGAGCTTTTTACTGACGACTGACGACTATTTCAGAAATAGCAAGTGCGCGCGTAAAAGAAGATAATAGCGTCCCTTAAATGGAGATTGCCGCGTGACCTATACGGAAGTCGGGCACTGCCGGATTATTGATCTGGACGGCACTGATTCCCCTTCGGCCGAACTAGCCGAGTTGTGCGACCGGATTACGTGGGACGAAGAAGCGAGGGTTGTACTTCTGATCTTCGGCGGTGAAATCAATGGCGCAGGCCAAACATCTTTGGCGGAGCCGATTGCCAAATTGAAATTGCCCGTGGTCGCGGCAATTCGAGGAGATGCGATCGGTCCCGCCCTCGAATTGGCGTTGGCTTGTGACATCAGAATCGGGACGGAGAATGCCCGCTTCGGCCTTCCTCAGATCCGGGACAGGCTGATTCCCTGCAACGGAGGGACGCAGCGGCTGCCTCGGCTCGTAGGTCTGGGAAAAGCGATGCAGATGATTCTCACGGGAGAATTGATCAATTCCGAAGAAGCCTGCCGGATAGGACTTATCAACCACATAACGGATTCCGGGTCGTTGATCAAGATGGGGATGGCATTGGCACAGGAGATGGCGGAGAAATCTCCGCTTTCGCTCTGCTATGTAAAAGAAGCGCTTTATAACGGAGGTGATCTCACTCTCGATCAAGGGCTGAGGATGGAGCTGGACCTCTATCTCCTTTTGTTCACAACTTCCGATCGCAACGAGGGGATCGCCGCATTCAGAGAAAAGAGAAAACCTGATTTTAAGGGAGATTGAGTTTAAACCGCGATGGGATTTGAAACTGTCATTTACGAGAAGAGCGATCCGGGCATTGCTTGCGTGACCTTGAATCGTCCAAAAGCACTGAATGCCTTCAGCGTCCAGATGCGGGACGACCTGTTCGAGATCTTGAGCGCGATCAGGCAGGACGATGAGGTGCGCGTCGTGGTTTTTAAAGGCGCAGGCGATAAGGCGTTTTGCGCCGGCGCCGATCTGAAGGAATTCCTGACTGCCCCGTCAGCCGTCAAGGCCAGGCGAATCCGGGCCATCAGAGATTTATGGAGACTTTTTTTGAGCGTGCCCCAGCCTCTGATTGCCGCCCTTCACGGCTACGTGCTTGGTTCAGGAATCGAGATCGCCCTTTTTTGCGATTTGCGGATTGCCTCCGAAGATGCGATTTTCGGGCTGCCGGAGGTTGGGCTGGGAATATTGCCGGGAGCCGGCGGAACCCAAACCCTTCCGAGGGTGATGGGCACGAGCGGCGCGCTGGATATGCTTCTCACCGGACGCCGTTTGAGCGGGCAGGAAGCGCAGCAAATGGGGTTGGTGAGCCGGCTTGTTCCCAAAAGCGAACTTTTTAAAGCCGCGGATGAGATTGCGCACACAATTGCAGGCTATAATCAGGCCGCGGTAAGAAGTGCCAAACAGGCCGTAACCAAAGGAATGGATATGTCTCTCGAACAAGGGTTGGATCTCGAATGGCGGCTCGCAGAAAGCATCAAAACCTTCAAGCCTCAAAGTCTCTAAGGAATATTCGAATATGAATAAAACCGTGAAGGACGTGGAAGAAGCGCTTTCAGGAATTGAAGATGGTGCGACCGTAGCGATCGGAGGTTTTTTTGCCGCCGGAGTTCCGCGAATCCTGTTAAAGGCTCTCATAGAAAAACGTGTAAAAAATCTCACTCTGGCTTGCGGGTCCGGACCGTTGTTGGGCGCCAAGGATGAACTGAATGCGTTGCTGAGCAACGGACAGATCAAAAAGGTGATCGACTCCTACGGTCTTTTCCGATCCGCGACCAAAGGCGCACAGCACCCCTTCGAGCAGCAGGTGCGGGCAGGGGAAATCGAGCTGGAGATTTACCCCATGGGTACCCTTTGCGAAAAATACCGGATGGCCGGCGCAGGCATCCCTGCCTGTTTCATCCCGGTCGGCGCCGGATCCGTGGTGGAAGATACAACAATCACGAACATCGAAGCGAACCGGAACAAGAGGGAAACTCGGATGATCGACGGCCGGACCTGTATTCTGGAATATGCGCTCAAGCCGGATTTTGCTCTGGTTCATGCAAACACCGGCGATCCCGAGGGCAACCTCTGCTATCGCAAAACCGCCTGGAATTTTAATCATGTGATGGCGATGGCATCCCGCGTGACCATTGCCGAGGTGGAGAGCCTGGTCTCGATCGGGGATCTCAAACCTGAATCCGTTCACACTCCGGGAATTTTTGTTCAAAGAGTTTTGCAGGTGCCCAGGATTCACTTTGATATTACGGCTTTATAAATTTGCGCCGGGAACGCGGCCCTGGTCGCGGCTGCTTCGTTGGCGGGACGCCGAAGTTCCCGGGAGGAGAAAGACCTTTGAAAAAATTTGAAGGGCTCCCTCGTGAGGTTATCGCCCTGAGAGTGAGCCAGGAAATCGAAGACAATTCCTATGTGAATCTGGGCATCGGAATCCCGACCCTTGTCAGCAATTGGCTGGAAGGGAGAGATGTCATCCTCCAATCGGAAATCGGGATGCTGAAAACGGGAAGCCTGGCGGAAGGGGACAGCATTGATCAAGACCTTATCAATGCCAGTTGCCAGCCTGTCCTGGAAGCGCCGGGGACCGTCTATTTCGACATCTGCGAATCTTTCGCCATGATCAGGGGCGGACACGTGGATATCACGGTCATGGGCGCTTTTCAGGTCAACCAGTCGGGCGATTTCGCGTCCTGGCTGAATCCTTCGAGGGGCTTGAGCGGAGTGGGAAATATTGGCGGGTCCATGGACCTCGCGGCAGGAGCAAAGAAGCTCTTCATCGCGATGGAGCATACGACGAACGACGGCAGCCCTAAAATTGTTCGCGATCTGACATACCCGGCGACGGCAAAGAAAAAGGTCAACAAGATTTTCACCGATCTGGCAGTAATTGACATCATTCCGGAAGGACTGCTTCTGAAGGAAATTTTCCCGGGCCTTTCGGTGGAGGACATTCAATCGGTCACGGAACCCAAGCTTCTGATTGCCCGTGATCTGAAGGAGATTGAGCTGTAAGCCCGGGAGCGCGGCCGTCCCGGCCGCATGCAGGCGAGACGCCTGCGGTCCCGGGGCAATCCCGAAAATATGGAGAAACATACAATGGCAAACCAGGTGGGCAAAAGATACAAATGCACGAAATGCGGCGCTGAAGTGATTGTGACCCGCGGCGGCAATGGAACCGTGAAGTGCTGCGGTCAGCCAATGGAACAAAAGAAGTAAATTCTGTAAGAGGAATCCATGAATCAGCTCGGCAAAAGATATAAATGTGAAGCCTGCGGGACAGAGGTTCTTTGCACCAAGGCCGGGGAAGGAACCTTTGAATGCTGTGATAAGGGAATGAAGGTGGTGGAGCCAAAACCGCTCCCGTCGTCGGATTAAAGTGCTTTTCTATTCCCAGGTGCAGTCGGAATCGGTATCGCAATCGCTATCGGATTTTTCCAGGTAATCGATTGAAAATCCGATTGCGATTGCGATTCCGACCAAGGTTCCGTGCTGATGGGAAATAAGAATATCTGTAACCTGCTCGGGATCAGGCACCCCATCCTGCAAGGGGGGATGCTGTGGATTGCCAATGCGGAGCTTGCCGCTTCGGTATCCAACGCAGGAGCGCTTGGTACCGTCAGCCCCTATGCAGGAATGAAGGACGACGGTGACCCGCTCGAAAACCTTCGGCTTCAAATCCATCGAACCAGGCAGCTGACCGAAAGACCTTTCGCCGTCAACATCCCGCTCGATTTGCCTGCGAGCGGATTGCTCATGAACATCCTGCTAGAGGAGGATGTGAAAATCGCCGTAACCGCCGCGGGGAGCCCCGAGCCTTTCACGGAATTGCTCCACTCTTCAGGTATCCTGGTGATGCACGTCATAAGCTCCACGTCTCAGGCGCGCTTCGCAGAGACCTGTGGGGTCGATGCCGTTATCGCCGAGGGAGTGGAGGCCGGAGGACGCATCGGCCGGGATGAACTGCCTTTGTTTTCCTTAATTCCTCAGGTGGCGGATGCCGTCTCGATTCCCGTCATTGCCGCAGGAGGAATCGTTGACGGCAGAGGAATGGCAGCCGCATTTGCACTCGGCGCGGATGGAGTGCAGATAGGCACGCGCTTCATCGCGACAGAGGAATGCATCGCGCATCCGAATTACAAGAAAGCCATCCTGAATGCCGGCGATACCGATACGATTGTGGCCGGACGCTCACTTCTTCCCGCGCGAAGACTCAGGTCCGCGTTCTCGCTGAAGCTCTCGGGTCTAGAACAATCAGGGACCGCAGTCGATTTCTTGAATGCGTTTGTTGGGCAGGGCCGCACAAGAAAAGCGCAGATCGATGGAGACTTGGAAAACGGCGATCTCTATTCGGGAGCGTCCGCCGGCTTGATCGAGAAAATAGTTCCTGCCGCCGAAATCGTAAAAAGTCTTATTGAAAGCTATCACCACGCCATCCGCAAAAATAACGCTTTGAGCCTTTGAGCCTTTGAGGTTAACCTCGGACAAACAAAGGCACGGTGATGATGGCACAAGCTCAGACTGTAACCGCGCAGCAACCAACGGACAAGCGGCAGACCACCTTGGCACTCTTCGCGGTTTTCGCCACCTATTTCGGATCCAGCTATCTTTTTCGGGGTTTCGGGGTTGCATTGCCGAGAATCGCAGCGGACCTGAACGGGATGCCGTTGTATTCCTCGGCCATTTCATTGCCGGCCCTCGCATCGGCATTTGTCACGCTCACATTCGGCAAGCTTTCCGACATGTACGGCCGCCGGATCCTGCTGCTCGTATCCCTGACTTTATACCTGATAGGCGCAATCCTGGCCGCGGTCAGCGAAACGTTTATTTTCTTTATTGCAGCACGCACTATTATGTCCCTCGGCCAGGGGGCTTTACCTCCGTTGACATTTTCGGTAGTCGGAGATTTGTACCCACCCGCCGAACGCAGCAAATGGAGCGGTCTTCTCCAGATCCCGGCCGGAATCGCCGCAGTCGTTGTGCCGACCTTTGTCGGAATCCTTACCGACAAACTGAGCTGGCGTTATTTTTTTTGGATTTCGGTTCTGCTTGTATTGATCTGCGGTGTTTTCGTGCTCATCGGGATTCCTTCCCTTTCAAAACGGACTGCCCACAGGATCGACTTCTCCGGGACCTGCCTGCTTGCAGTCGCCTCGTCGGCCATGATTCTCGCCTTCTCATGGGCTGGAAATATGTATCCATGGACCTCCACCACGATCCTGTGTCTGCTGGGCGCTTCAGCCGTATCCTGGATCATTTTCTTCTGGATTGAGGGGAAGGCGGATGAGCCCATGCTGGATCCGCAGGTTCTCACAAACCGAACATTTCTTATCGCTGCGATAGCGGCTCTGACTTCTTATTTCGCATTATTGGGAGTCGTGATGTATTTCCCCCTTTTTCTGCAGGGAATTCAGGGCACAACGGCAACCTTGAGCGGCCAGATCGTCACTCCTTTCAGCGCACTGATGGCTTTCGTCGGGGTCCCCACGGGGATTCTGCTCTCCCGGACAAAACGTTACAAATCTCTGTACATTATGGGCTACGCGATCCTTACCGTCGCCACGTTCGCTATGGTTGCGTTTACGGCGCGGACGCCTGCCTGGCTGGAAATTCTGGTGATTTCATTTGCCGGACTTGGACTCGGTGCAATCCCGACCATGAATACTCTTGTGGCCCAGTTCGCGCTCCCGAAAAGGCTGTTGGGTGTTGCGGTAGGCGCCATGTTCTTTTTTGTATTTATGGGCGGTGCAATCGCTCCTGCCATTCTGGGATCGGCGATGAATGCGGTATATGCCGGGACTCTCCAGAAATCGCTTCCGTCCGAATTGAACCGGGTTGCGGATAAAGCAACGTTGGAGTCATTGGCGGATTCCAAAATACTGCTGTCGCAACCTGCAATGGATGCACTGGAGAAGGCTTTTCAGGAATTCGGAGACCGCGGACCCGCGCTTTTTGAAACAACCGTTCAAGCCATACGCAATTCGCTTGAAGCCGGCTTGAAAATGGTATTTCTGATCGGGGCAGTTACGGTGCTTTTTTCGTTCCTGCTGATTTTTGCGATCCCCGAAGTCCCGATCGATGTCGAAGTCGAAGACAATAAAATTCAAACCACGAAACACACGAAATAAGTCCTTTTCGTGTATTTCGAGTGTTTCGTGGTTAATTAAGAAGAGGAGAAAATAAATGGCGGCAACATCCGAAACAAAATACGGCAAATATTTGTTCACAGGATTAAGAGATGAGTTGAAGGTCGATTATATGGCGACTCCCGCGGCCTATTTCAGGGGGGCGTGGCAAATCCCCGGCGCAAATATAAATATGGGCTGGCAGGTAATTACCAAAGCTAATTTCATGGAGAAGGCGCCTCATACACACGACTGCGACGAATATTTTGCTATTCTCGGCGCTCAACTGCCGGACGTATTCAGCAGCTTCGATGCGGAGATTGAACTCTGGATGGGACCGGAACGCGAAAAGCACATTATCACCCAGCCGACCTTTGTTTTTATTCCCAAGGGATTTTTGCATTGTCCTCTGAATTTCAAGAGGGTCACCAAGCCGCTCATGTTCCAGGCGATACACCTCGGACCAAGGTTTCACAAAATTATGGATGGCAAGGAGTATTGGTTTGAAGGGCCGGGCCGATCGATGGAAGGCTGGAAGCACCATCCGGTCTGGTGGTAGCTGAAGTTGCAGCTGGCGCCACGGGCCGTCGGAATCGGTATCGAAGATCGGCTTTGAACTGCCGATAGCGAAATCGATTGCGATACCGATGCCGATTCCGAAATGTTGGGGATGAAAAGAGCTGAAGTCTTTAGGGAACCAGCTCGGGTTCCAGCTTCTCTGCTGCAACCTTCTCCTTCAACGAAGGATGCACGGGCGGCGCAGCGAAGCTGATGCACAGAAGACCTATGAAAAGCATCGCAAGGCAAACTTCGAATGCGGGGATGTAACTCCCCGTCCTGTCGCGAATGAATCCGGCGATCGGAGCTCCCAGACTCGATCCGATTGTGAAAAGCGGTGTGGTGTAACCCATGATTTTGGGAAATTCGCTTCTGCCGAAATAATCCGGAACAAGATTTCCCATTGCGATTCCATTGATGCCGAATCCTATCCCCAGGATAACGCAATATGCGATTACCATGGGCAACGACCGCGCGATTAAAATAGTGGCGAACCCGAGAATTCCTATCAATGCGGATGCGACCGCAAGAGAACGCATCTTGAATCTGAGTCCAAGAAAGCCGATCCCCACGCTGCTGAGCGACATCACGGCCATGATAACTCCACTCGCGACAGCCGCTGTGTTACGAGAAATTCCAAGATCGAACAGGAATGCAATCGTGTGCGGCATCAAAGCATTAATGCAGAAAAACAGTAGCATTCCGTAAATCGTCAACAGCCACAGAGAACGGGTGCGCAGAGCCTCCTTGGCTGTGAAATCGACGGGAGTTTTGTATAAATTTTTATAGCGTTCATCCAGTCCCGATTTTTCGATCTTCTGCGACACCGGCCCATCCGGGACCTGACCGATGTCTTCCGGTTTGTTTTTAAGGAGCAGCCCCGGGATCACAACCCCCAAAACAAATGTGATGCAGGCGATCATCAGATACGACCGTCTCCATCCAACTCTGCTGATCATGGACATGAGGAACGGACCGAGAACGATGCTCAGCCCCATCGAGCCCATCGTCACGGACACTGCAATGGATCTTTTCATGATGAACCAGTTGTTCGTGATCGTCATCATGGTCAGCATCCCCCCAATGCTCATGCCTAGTCCCATGACGATGCCGGACCACAGGTACAACTGCCAGATGTGCGTCTGAAAACTCATCATCGTCAGGGCAACCACGCTGATCAAACTCCCGATAACAAGCGCTTTCCTGGCCCCATGCTTCATTAGAAAAATGCCAACCATCGGGGACGCAAGGCCTGTCAGAATCAAGGAGAGCATTTGAGCGCCCGATATGACTCCTCTGCTCCAGCCAAATTCCGTGTTCCAGAATGGAAGACAGTATCCAAAAGCGTTCAACATGAAGATGACTGCAATATTGAATGCAAAAATGACAGCCAGGTTGACCCAACCGTAGAATCCATCCTTGCCCAAAATCTTCAACGCCATAGTTCTGTCTCCTCGGTTGATTCGAGATGCGAGATTCAAAATGCGAGATTAAAGGCCCACGGATATCGTGCTAACCCGTGACGTTTTGAAATTCGGAATTATCGGGAGCAAAATATCATGAGATTGGGAAAGACAGTATTGAAATCGAGAATATCAACTTCGAATCTCGCATTTCGAATCTCGAATTGGCTGGATTTGGCTCACACGATCTCCAGTGCGTATAAAGCGGTGCACGTCGCTGCCAAGAGCGAAAACCGATCCGTCCGGATCGGCAATTAACGCCGTCCCGGATGGTATGCCGTAGCCGACGGTTTCAGGAAACACCAAACGCATCAGGACGCGCAACTCCTCCCAATCATCATCCTCGCCATGGGTGTCGCAATAAACTTGAGCAATCCCGAGGCAGGGAAAAAGCTCAGCGCTGGAGTCCGCATTGGGATCACGCCAGCGCACCCAGGCCTTCGCGAGCAGGATGCTTCCGGCGGATGAGCCGAAAAAAGGTTTTCCCTTCCGGTATTGATCCCGCAGAAAATCGGCCATCCCTGTCTTCTCCAGAACGTGCATTCCCGCTTCCACGTCCCCACCGCTCATGAAAACGATATTGCAGGAATCGATGACACGCATGGCCTCCTTCGGATCTGCACGCCGTCCGCACAAAGGAACGAGTCTCAAATCTTGAGCTCCTGCGTTTTGGAGCAGCCGGGCCATCATGGCGCGAAACTCAGGATTGTCGTTCGAAGCAGCACCGACGTATGCAACAATCGGATTTTCATTTCCAGCCTGCTTCAGAGCACCTTGCAGGAAGGGGTCCGGCCCGCGCCGCGTGATAGAAGAACGACCGCCGGCAAGAAGATAGACGGGCTTGCAGTCAGGGGTCATTCAAACCTCGAACCTGTCCGACACAAATCAGTTTTTTGCCGGGAGCGCCGCCGTCCCGGCGGCTCTTTTGCAGAGCCGCGAGACCGTAAAAGAGCTGGCGAGACGCCGGCGCTCCCGGCAAAACAAAATCAAAAGAGCGGAAAATGCCGCCGGGCCAGAAGGAATTTGCCTGAAGCTTCCGGCAGAAGGCAGCACACAGCTTCCACTGTCGTCTCCACTTCATCTCCGAGAAGCGTCCGGATTGCCTCTCGCGCGTCACGAAGTACGGATTGACTTGCCCGGTCGTCTGCAATCACGAGACGCAGCCGCACGTGGCGGGGCGAATTCTGGTCGAGACGATAATCGTCAATTCCGTCCACTTCTGCGATGACCCGATCCATTTGGGCGTGAGTAACAATTCTGTTTCCGGACGCCAGGAAAATGCTGATAAGCCTCCCTTCTATCGAAGACAGCATCAGGCCAAAGGTGCGGCCGCAGGGGCAGGCATCGCGGGCAATCTGAGCCAGGTCGCCGATGTCAAAACGAAGCAGAGGAAACCAGCGGTTCCCGAATGTTGTGGCAAGAATACGACCGATCCCCTGCTCTTCCAAACCAGGAACAGGCACAAGATCTGCTCGACAAAAAGCATGGTTCTGATGGAGCCGCCCTTTTTCGCACTCCATGAATACGTAGCCCGCTTCTGTGGCGCCGTACGAACTTGCAATTGGACAGGAAAAGATCCTGCGGATTGCGCGAAGCTGCACGGCCGAGGGGAATTCATAGGTCAGAGTGATCAGACCGGGCTGGAATACGGACTTGCCTTTACTCCACGCCCACCGGGCAAACCGGGCGAGCAGCGAAGGATTCGCCTCGAGCGTTACCGGGGAATATTCTTCCAGCTCTTTCCTAATTCTCTCCTCGTGTCCTTCCGGCCACTGCGCCGTGCTTCCGTATTCATTGAGGAACAAAAACCGCGCCAGCATTCTCTCTTCACGCGCGATTTGCGGTCCTTCACTCCGCGGGCCGACCGAAAGCGCACTGGCGAGGATCGCCTCGCGATGCGTGCCGGTGAGAACACGCGCAGCATGGGCATTCAGGGCCCACGAAGCGCGCTCCGACGCATTCCACCACTCCTGGTTCCATAGATTCGTCAGCGACTCATCCGCAGTGCCGCTGGTCTGCACGAAACTCACTTCTCCTCCGGCCAGAGCGGCATCGAGATCAAGCCCCCGCGGGACTACGCCATAAGGAAAATGTTTTCGTATGTCCGGTTTGGAAAGGGCCGGGAGCGCTGCATATCGCGTATCGACAGGAGCATCCTCCCCAGGATCCAATTGCCTCCACGAATCGTACATCGGGACAAGGTTCAATGCTGTTTCGAGGGTCTCGAGGCAGTGATCCTCGTAGGCCTGGAGGACTGTTTTTGCCGATCCGGCAATGTGCATAGATAGGAATCACGCGGAGACGCGGGGTGCCGTTCTCCGCGACCTCCGCGTCTCTCCGCGTGAGTCGTTTAGAACAGCGGAATATTTTGGGGACCTTCTTTGAACGAATACAGTGTAGCCTGGGCTTCGGTGAAGTAGAACGTGACGAAAATATCGTCATCCGCACCTTTGGGATAGATCTGCTGTAGATTGGGAGATTCTTTGAAAGCCTGGACCTTCGCGTCGCGGCTGTCATCGACAGCGACCTTGCCCCGGATCCTCAGCCACGTCCCGTCAGCTCCCATGTCTGAAATCTCGATGTTGGGATATGCGACCAGCTGTTTGTAAACATCCTTTGTCTTGTTCGTGCACAGGTACAGCTTCTTGTTCCTTATCATTGAAAAGCCAAAGGGGCGAACCCTGGCCTGATCACCGGCGACTGTCGCGAGATGAAATACCGGATTGGCTTTCAAAAACTCAAACGCTGTGTTCATTGACGACCTCCTGTAGAAATTTGCAGTATGTAAAGATACCTATCTGAATGAAAACGGTGGCATTATAGCCTACTTACAAGCTTTAGTAAGCTCAAAGTGTTCTGCATCGGAATCGGGGTCGGGATCGGGGGCGAAAAACCCAATCCCGATACCGACTCCGATAGCGACCCCGACCCCGAATGCAGGGAAAGAGCAGAAAACCGGGGACGCCCCCCTGTTCGCCGCATCGGCAGAGATCCCGCGAATAGGGGAGCGTCCGCATTTGAGATTCCTATGAAACTGAGAGCTGTTATCTACCTGATCATCACCGCATTGCTCTGGAGTTCAGGCGGACTCCTGATCAAGCTGGTGGACTGGAACCCCATGGCCATCGCAGGGACGCGCAGCGCGATTGCAGCACTGGTCATGTTCGCTTTCCGGCGCAATATGAAGTTCAACTGGGGGTTTGCCCAGCTCGGAGGAGCGTTTTGCTATGCCGGCACCGTAATCCTTTTTGTTTCCGGAACGAAGCTGACCACCGCAGCCAATGCAATCCTTCTCCAGTACACTGCGCCGATCTATGTGGCAATACTCAGCTACTGGTTTTTAAAGGAGCGAATCACCAGATTGGACCTTCTCACAATCGCCGCCGCCTTTGGAGGAATGATCCTGTTCTTCTTCGACGATCTGTCCAGGGGAGGATTCTGGGGAAACATTATTGCGATATTCAGCGGGGTCTCGTTTGCAGGCACAGCCCTTTTCTTACGAAAGCAAAAAGACTCTTCACCATTGGAATCTGTGTTTCTCGGCAATATATTGACCTTCTTGATCGGGCTTCCCTTCGCGTTGAAATCGGCGCCGGATGCCAAAGGCTGGCTCGGACTGGTTCTGCTAGGCGTATTTCAGTTGGGATGCTCCTATATTCTCTATGCGGAAGCGATCAAGCATGTAACCGCTCTTGAGGGCATCTTGATCCCTATCCTTGAACCGATTCTCAATCCGGTGTGGGTATTCCTGATTCTGGGAGAGAAGCCGGGAAGATGGGCGGTTCTCGGAGGGATTGTTGTTTTGGTTTCGGTCACTCTCCGGTGTGTTGCCGTGTTAAAGCAAAATCATTCACGCGGAGCCGCTGAGTTCGCGGAGGTTTAAACTCGGCGTCTCCGCATTCAAAGAAAGGCATAGGAATTATGGATATGAATCGCCGTGATCTGCTGCTTTCCGGCGCGGGCTTGGCGGCCCTTGCCACAGCCGCGCCCTTATTAGCTCAGAACAATGCACGACCGGCGCCTCTGGGCCCTGAAGCACCGCCCACACCCGGAGTCGGCACTTCGGACATATCCGCTTACCATGCGCTCACCCATGAGAAGAAGATAACCGTTATCAGCCTCCGCGATCTCGAGGCGGAAGCAAAGAAAATTCTCCCGCCCTTCAGTTATGCCTACATTTCCGGCGGCGCCGGAGACGAGTGGACCATGCGCGAGAATGAATCGGCCTTCAATCGTTGGGTGATTGAACCCCATTATCTCTCGGGCATCAAGACACCCGATTTGACCACAACCGTTCTCGGCTCACGCTTGTCGTTTCCGGTGATCACAGCCCCGATGGGAGGACAGGGCCTCGCACACGCGCTGAAGGAAGTGCCGGATGTGGTGGGAACCAATGCTGCGGGGACACTGTATGTAAACAGCTCGGTATCAAGCTTAAGCATGGAAGAAATCGCCGCAGCCGCTAATGGTCCGAAGTGGTTTCAGATCTATTTTCCGGCCAATCGGGATTATGCCCGGGAACTGCTGCACCGCGCAAAGAGTTCGGGATTTACCGCAATCGTCGTTACGGTCGACGGCACGATTTTTAGCAACCGCGAACGGCCGATTCGGCTGGGAATCCCGTCTCCCAATCTTGGTTCCGGGAATGGCGTCAAGACTCCAGGAATCGATCCGCGCACGACAGCGGAACAGAAAACCGATCTTAACTGGGACGACGTTACTTTCTGTCAAAAGGAAACCGGGCTTCCGGTGCTCATCAAAGGAATCCTCACGCCGGCGATTGCGACCGAAGCGGTCAGGCGCGGATGTGCCGGTGTCTGGGTTTCAAATCACGGCGGCAGAGCGATTGACAACACCGCTCCTGCCATCACTGCGCTCCCCCGCATAGCCCAGGCCGTGAGCGGAAAAACGCTGATCGTGATGGACGGCGGCATCCGGCGCGGACAGGATGTCTTCCGGTCGCTGGCGCTGGGCGCAGACGTCGTCGCGATCGGCCGCCCGGTGCTGTATGCCATGGCGCTCGGAGGCTCGCAGGGTGTGCAGGCGGTCTATTCCCGGCTAAAGTCAGAGTTGCAGATGGTCATGCAACTGGCTGGAACCGCCAATGTAAAGGCAATCACGCGGGATTATGTTACGAAGCTGGAAACCTAGTCGACGATACGTTGCAGGGGCTCCGCGTGAAGCCTGCATCGTTTTGTATTAAAATCTCAAACATGCAGGGGACATCGCCGTCGCAAAATTGGTCCCTGGAGGAGTGCAGCTTGGCTTATTTTCGGGTTGCCGGGTATTTTATGATTTGGATTTTTCATCTTTTGGCCGGGCAAGTGAACGAAAACTGGAACAAGCGCTGCTTAGTTCGTGAATCCGGCTTAAACATTCAACAATTTGACGGAGGGGAAAAATGGAAACAGTTCGCAGGGTGGATTATTTCTATATTGAGGCCCCGAATAAACCCGGGGAAGGCGCCAGGGTGCTTGCGGCGCTCAGGGAGGCGGGCGTGAACCTTCTTGCCTTTTCCGGCTTTCCGAAGGGACGGAAGGCTCAAATAGATTTTATTCCGGACGACGCGGTCAAATTCAAAGCCGCCGCAAGAAAGGCCAAACTGAAGATAGGCGCACGGAAAAGGGGCTTTTTGATTCAGGGGGAAGACCGGCCGGGTGCCGTCGCAGATTTGATGGGCAAGCTCTCGGCCGCCAATATCAACGTCACTGCAATCGATGCTGTAGCGGCGGCGGCAGGACGTTACGGAGCCATACTTTGGGTTAAGCCTCCGGATTATGGCAGAGCAGCCAAAGCTTTGGGCGCCACGTAGATCCTTGAAGGCTTTTTAATGTGCGGACGGGTCTCCAGAAGCTATCTCAAAACTCAAAATGGTTCGATGGAAACTTTATTTTTGAGGCCCGATGGGCCGGCAGTGGACCGGAGTTTTGAGACTCATTCGGAGAGCCGTCCACGCATGGATCATGTCAACGGACATCCTGCTGCACATTCAATAAGCAGACAATCTGCCGCAATTGCCGCAACACTAGACATTAGAAAGTGGACACGGATTTTCACGGATTCAGCCGGAATGGCCGACGCGAACAACACGCGTTTTCGTCAGCCGGTCATGAAGGCATTGATGGTCCCAATCAAAAAGGGCCCATAGCAAACCGATGCCAAGACAAAGCACTGAAAAAATATAGCCGCAGCTGCGCGCCAGCATATGGCTGAAGGGAGGACTTTTTCCATGCCGGCCGACGACGTGCAGGTTCAACACCATCATCCCAATAGTCTGATTTGAAACGCCGAGGAAGAGGATCGAGTACAAGAAATAAACCAACAGGAACAATATGCAGGAATGAACGACATTGATCGATTCCCGCACTCGAATCCCCGAGAAAAAATCAGCGGCAATGATCAAGGCGGCCGTGCTCACAAACATAATAAGCAGGTCCACCAGGCCCGAGAGAGTGCGTAACGCGAGTGTCCTCCAGCCTTCATCTTGAACGGGAGGCTGGAAGGAGGAAAGAAGCTCATCGACGCCGTGAGACGGCTCTTCCGGTTGCCGGAATTGACGAGAAAAGACGTCGCCGACCACATCTGAAACCTGCTTCGAATCGACCGGCTCCGAGGCGGCCTCCTCGGCCAACTTCTCCGCCTCGGATAACTCCTTCAATTCCCTTGTAGCCGCAGCTTCGGCTTGACGATCCGGACTCGAAGCCATTCGCCGACGGCCACTGCGGGCCGAAGCGCGATGGCGGAGCATTCGATCGTATCGAAAATCCGGCAATTCCGAGGGTTCGGGTAAAGACTCTTCAGTATCCGCATCGGGAACAACTTCATTCTCTGTTTGGATCGTGGATGCTGCGCGTTTTTTCCTTATGGATTGAAGCCGTTGGGCAAGTTCCTGTCTCCATTGAGGCAGTTCTTCCCGAGCGGGTTCGTCCGGATCGTGCGGGGAATCCATCTTGGCCCCGTCGGGTTCATCCGGACTCTCTTGCGGGGCCGGCTCGGGCTTTGCGTCAGGTCCAGTCAGCTGGTAGCCGCACCACAGGCACATCCCTGTGGCGCTGATCTCATTGCACTGGCACTTGGGGCAACGCATATTATTGAACCGGATTTATGACCGGGTGCATTCCACGCGCGAGTCTTGTTGCATGGATTAACGGAGCGATTATAGCACACTCCGATACAAGCTCTCGTTTCCCAAACAAATTCCCATACACAATTATTTTCTTGCAGGATTCCGCCGGTGCTATTTGGTGGTATAATTTCGCGGCAGCAGAAATCAGCAAACATCCTGAACCCTGATCGAAAGATATTGGCTTGCAGTCAATCGATTGCATAAGCTTTAGCTAAAGGGAGAAAGATGAACACAAGAAAGGTTTGGGGAATACTGTCACTTGTGATCGGGCTCGTCGTACTTATATTGTTTGCGGGAGCCGATATCTTGGGAATTGGGGAGAATCCGACCAGCTTTGGTTCCGTGCAAATCGGAGGCTCCATCATCGGCACCATCTTGATACTCATCGGATTGGTATTGTTTCTGAAAAAAGAATAGCAAGTCTCTCACGATTAGCCTGCTGCAAAAATTTAATATTGGGGGTAACCGGACAATGCAGGGGCGCCTGATCGGCCCCTCGTGTATTACCCGGTTTATGCCTCATTACATCACATATTTTGAAAAATCCTTTGTCCTGCTCAGGAACAGCCGCTCATCCAATCGCGCCGACTGTACAGCTGCGCAGACATAAGCGCCGGCCCAGGCTCCTATGCCTGCCAATAGAATTGCGCCAGTCCCGGCAGTCCGCGCGGGAAGAAACGTCTGGGCGAATTCAATCAATGCCGAAAAACACATGGAGTAAGCGGCCACATGCCATTGCCGCCAGCGTGGAAATGAGAGCCCCAGGAACCCGCCCAAGATCCCGAAGCTGACAAAGATCAAAACTAATTCATAGAAGGAAGCGGGTGTTCGATTCGCGCAGAATTCGTAAAAAGGTATCCACTGGAAGGGACCGCTTTTGTGCCAGCCTGAAACAGAATACGGGCTCAGCCCGGCGATGATCAGGGCAACTGTAAATAACAAAAAGCCGCTGAGCGCGTGCAGAACCGGCGGAATGAAAAGGCTGACAAAAGCGCCCGCCAAAACTGCAAAGATGTTCAGAGCCAAGTCGTCCAGAGAGGGAGGACGAGATTCCGTCAGGAGGCGAACACCGTGCAAAGTTGCCGGAAGCAGCAGAACGATCGCCGCGGCTGAAGTAGGCCGCCAGATCGTTCGCTTCCTTCGCCCGGGGACCGCCAGCCTGACCGCGAGGGCTCCTATCAGTGCGAAACCTGCCAGGCGCAGCCATTCTTCGCCATACAATGATTGGTGACCCAACGGCTGATCCCGGATCATCAGAAGCCCGGAACGGATATGGAGGACATAGTCCCGGCCAAATTCATAGGGACCGAGCATCGCCACCAGGCACCAGATCGCCAACCACAAATAAATGTTTCGGCGCTCAGACGCGGCGCCCGTGAAGAATTCCAATGCCCGTCTTCCTATCAGGCACGCAGCGGCGGCGCCAAGAAAAGCTCCCAGCCCGTTATTGATTGCGTCGGACACGGTTGAGGCACGAGTAAGAATCGCCAGTTGGGAGAGTTCTGCTGCGAATCCACATACAAGTCCAAGCGCCAACCATCGGAGAACAGGCCAGGATCTATTCTTACGGCAAAGAAACCCGGTAAATCCCAGCGGCATCGTCAAAAGAATATTGGTCAGATCATCCGGAACAATTCGTATGCCGTTGTGGAAGTCCCAGTAGGGAATGAGTTTTATTTCCGACCACGCCTGCAGCAGATGCTTCCAGCTGAAATCAAAGCTAAATGGAAATAGATCTGCGTAGACAAAGACCGCGATCGAAAAATAAAACCCGTATTTCGAGAGCAATCGAGCAGCGTCCGTTTGGGATTCGTAATTCTGCATTCGTGGCAATATCTGTTCGGGCAGTCTTTCGTTTCCTTCAAGCGGATTCCGAAAAAATGCGTGGCGGTTCTCCAAAGCCATCTCGAAATCGTTTCAGCCCCGAAGGGGCGCTGAAGAATGGCCGGAGCGACCCCGACCAATTTCCGGCGGTCCTCCAAGCCAAACTGCTTCCTTTTTTCTGAGCTTGAGACGGCCCCTTCCGAGCCGCCCCGCACTGCAATTGCAGAGGTGTGAATTCAGGCCTATCTCCGGCCATGAGTCGTCATTCGGTTCACAATGGGGACTGCCCAGAGCAATGGCAGCCGTACTATCGCTGGAGCGTCTTCACCCAACCATTTGGGCGAGAGAGGCTGTTTCGATTTTTGGACGCTCAATTCCGAACCCGGCCGTGCGACGACTCGATTGACCGCCTGTTCAAACTCCTTCCAGACCTGCCGGCTCAGGAGGCATACGGCCGAAACCGGGAGATGTTCGGTTGCTGGATGATAGAAGGTCAGTCGCCCGATATCTCTGCCCTTCAGGTCCTGAGATGCTTCGGATGATCGGCTTTGGTAATCCGGGATCCTGAATACGAATTCAATTCGGAAATGGGTGCTTATGATATCCGAAGCTTCGGAATCGTCCGGATGCTCGGACCCGCCGCATGGGCCTTGCTTCGCCGCACCCCAACGGTAAAGTCCATGATTTTGTCCGTCCGGGATGGCCGTCCAATTCTTCAAGTCCACCTCAATTTCATTTTCGGCCAAAACGGGGACCCGCACCTCTGCGCGGGAAAATTCCATTTCGTCAAGAAAGGATGAGAGACTCGCCAGAATGTCGCTCACATTGCGCGCGCAGTGAAATCCGTCGATCATTTTACCGATGACCACGTTCCCAACCAGAAATCTCCGCTGATATCGAAACCCGCGCAGGAAGTATCCGGTGAATTCTTTGAACTCGACACAGTGCAGTTGCTGAATTCCAAGAAAGATGAAGATCCCAAGTATTACGACAACAATCCCGATAATTCTTCCGCTGGGATTTAAAAACAGGAGTGAAAACAATCCAAATAATCCGCAGACGCCATAAAGCACAATGACCGCGTTTCGCGGCTTGAGCCCTCGCTCGATCAGGATGTGGTGAATGTGGCGCCGGTCGCCAAGGAAGATCGGCTTGCCATTCATAAAACGACGGAATACCACCATCCCCGTATCGATGACCGGCAGACCGAGGGCAACGATGGGAATGCCGATTGCAAATGCTGTCGTGCTTTTGTAGGAATATTCGACGGCCAGCAGGGACAGCATGGAGCCGAGCAAAAAGCTGCCGGAGTCTCCAAGGAAAATGGACGCGGGGCTAAAGTTGAATTTCAGGAAACCGATGACGGAGCCTGCCAGTGCGAGCAGCATGAGAGGGGAGAGCAGTTGGCCCTCGTGCAAGGACGGAACCAGCATTGCAGCCGTGGCAAATAGCGCGGCGCCTGAGGCCAGGCCGTCCACTCCGTCAATGAGATTAAATGCGTTTGTAATCCCGACAATCCAGAGTATCGTCACCGGGAGGGAGAAGAGGCCCAACGACAAAACGGTTCCTTCGGAAGACCAACTCCAGAGAATTCTAAAACCCAGGAGCCAGGCGGCGGATGCAACAACGGTCTGAGCTCCAAACTTCGTCCATGGCTTTAGTGGTTTCAAGTCGTCCCAAAGCCCGACCAGTACCATCATTCCGCTCAGCGCGAGCAGTTTGAGAATGCTGCTCAGCTGCGATCGGAAATGCGACGCAACGACTGTTGGGAGCAAATACAGACAGCCAACCGAGAACAGGATCGAAATGTAGATTGCAACTCCACCGATGCGCGGAATAGGAACTGGATGGAGCTTGCGGGAGGAGTCGGGCTTATCCACCCAGCCTTCCCGCCTCGCCCAAGCCATTACGCGTCCTGTAGAAAGCAAGGAGATGAGGACTGCGAGGGAAAACACGGCAATATAGGTAATCATTTCGACCGCCTACAATCCCTGCGCGACAACTGCATGATTCGGTTCCTGTCAAAATCCTTTGGCCGCGTGAGCCGGAGCTCAAAAAGCGGCCGATCTCCAGCCTTTGCCGAAAACCTGCTTAGGACATTCTGTTTCCTAACGCGCTCAAGCCCAGGGGCGAGTTTCAAATGGTTGCGCTCCGAACTTTGCCGCTATGAGTTGATCTGTGCGATTCTTCTCCAGCTCGCGTGCGATCCAGGTGTAAGTCCGTCGCATGCCTTCTTCCAGAGAAATGCTCGGTTCCCAGCCGAGTACCATCCGGCATCGGGAATTGTCGCTATTTCTTCCTCTGACTCCCACCGGCTGGTCCAAATTGTGGATCTTGCTTATCTGCTTGCCTGCAATTCCAGCCACCAGGTCTACCAGCTCATTAATGGAAATCATTTCATCTCTGCCGAGGTTCAGCGGCTGCCGGTAATCGCTCCGCATCAACCGCTGGATGCCTTCAACGCAGTCGTCGATAAAGCAATAGGATCGGGTTTGCCGGCCATCCCCCCAAACCTCAATCGCATCCCCGTTCTGAGCAAGCGCAATTTTCCGGCAGATCGCGGCCGGCGACTTTTCCCTCCCCCCGTCATAGGTTCCAAGCGGGCCATATATGTTGTGGAAACGGGCAACCCGCGTTTCCAGCCCGAAATCTTCCATGTAATGGCGACAGATTCTCTCCATGTAAAGCTTTTCCCATCCGTAGCCGTCTTCTGCATCCGCCGGATAAGCTTCCTCTTCCCTCAACGGCGCGATATCGGTTGCAGCCTGGCGGTAACCTGGATAAATGCAAGCGCTCGAGGAATATAAATATCTTTTTACCAGGTTGATTCTGGCGGCCTCTATTGTCTGCAAATTGATCAGCGTGTTGTCTCGGACGATGATTGCTTTATTGTTCTCAATAAAGCCGATCCCGCCCATATTCGCGGCGAGCCCATAGACCTCATCAATTCCGCTTGTCGCCTCGAGACAATTTTCCCAGGCACGCAGATCCAACAGCTTGAATTCATTCGCTGCCGTGGGTTCGAATTCGGGTTTCTTGATATCGACACCGCGAACCCAATAGCCTTTAGCCACTAAATCCTTCGTCAAATGGTGGCCGATAAAGCCACCCGCGCCGGTCACTAGCACTCGCATCGGAACATCCATTCGGTATCTGAATCGCATTCACTGCCAATTGTCAGCTGACGGTTCAAATTGGCTAGTTCACTAGCGCAAACCCTAGCTGACTCTAATCTTACTTATCGGACAGGGCTGCGTTCCCCATAACAATATGTATTAGGAATATTTAGGGGGTATAAGCCGGAATCGGCAGCGGCGTTTTCTTGTTCCTCCTCTGCCGCTACCGAGACCGAAATAAAAAAAGCCATGAATGCCAATCCGGAATTCATGGCTTACCCAAGGCAGAGAGAACCAAGCTTTTCTATTTCACAATTGCGGAAATCCGATTCGCATATTTCCAGGTAATTTCAGATTTTGAACCTGTATTGGGAGGGCATTCCAGCGCTTCCATCATTCGGGGGAGAAGGGCAGAAGCGGAATATCGACTCCCGCATTTCCGGAAAGCCTGACTCGCGCCGGATCCGGCCTTTTTTTGGGCTTCCAGAATCATATCTGATGTTTTTCCTATTTCTCCGTGTCTCGCAAAATAAGCATTTCCGCTATCGCCCAGCTTTCTGACGATGTCTGCAATGTGACTTGCCTCAGGGCCGATGTATAGGAAAGGACATCCAATTGAAAGGATATTGTATATCTTGCAGGGATGAACGATTCCGGTAAAGCCATTGCCCATGACCGCCACATGCAGATCGGCAGAGGATAATGCCTCGGCCAGCCTGTCCAGGGGCTGATAGGGGAGAAAATTGACGTTCTTCAATGCATTTTGCTCTGCGAAGGCTTTTGCATTTCCGAACTCGCTTCCTCCGCCAACAAAAAGAAATCGAATCTCAGGATAGTGTGCCAGTTGAAGAGCTGATTGTAGAAGGGTATGGAGCGGGTGGCAGGGGCTGTGGTTTCCCGAATACATAACCACGAATTTATCGGCCAACCCGTGAGCGGCGCGAAAGGACTTCCGGCCTGCCGGACTGTAGACCACGTGCCGATCGTGGGCCCAGGGCGGAATGATGACAATTTTATTCTCCGCTGCTCCTTTGGCAATCAGGCGCTGTTTCATGAACCGGTCCATTACGATCAGCCTTCTTGCCTTCCGAATTCCATACATCTGCAGGAACGACAAGATTTTCGCCGTATGCGAATTCTTTCGCAGCCACCCGGCAGCAATCGCTTCGTCCGGATTCAGATCCAGGATCCAAAAATAGAATCGTTCCCGCTTTAGGCACGCTACGAGCGCCGCGAGAAATGAGATCAGCGGCGGAGAGGTCATCGCCACAACCGCATCAAACCTGGAAAACATGAGCATTCGGGCAAGGCAGCAGATCATGAAAGACCCAAAATCAATGACGCGCGATAAGATCGACTTCTTCCCCAGGCCGGTTGACGGGATTCGAAAAACTGCAATTCCTTTCCAGATCTCTTTTTTGGGGAAACGCAGGCTGGGGTCGTCATAGCCTCGCCTTCCGGTCAGAACTGTGACTTCGTGCCCGGAGGAAGCCAACTCGAGTGCCAGATCGGTCAGATGCTGAGCCGAACTCACCACATCAGGATAGAAACACTGATTGATCAGCAGAATTTTCATTCCAGGGTTCACCGTTCCCCGTTTTCCGTTCGCCGTTCCGTGTAACGCTTCCATCGTGCATTCAACGGGGAACGGTTTATTTTCAATTCATAGAGCTTGGCCCGGACTTGAGAAAAATGGCGGGCGCGCAACTGGCTTGCAATCAGGCCGGCGCGACCCTCCAGAAACCCAAGCCGGACCAGATAGTGATAGGCGAACCATAGCGGCGCCTCACAGGGGAGATGCAGCATGAATTGTTTCAACCGCCGGCGCCTTTCCTGCGTATTTCCGAAAAATCGCGGCTTAACGGATTCGGCCCCCCAGCTCCCGCTTTTCAGATAATTCCAGCGCTGCTCCGCTTCCCACGTTGAGTAGAAATTATGTCTGGCAAGGTATGCTTCGAGCCCCTTGAAGTCCTGGTGGATCAGGCTTGTCTTCAATCTGCCTATCGAGCCGTTTACCAGCAGGCGCTCATGAATTTCCATGTCCAGGGAAGGGGAACGCTCCTCAAACAGCGTTTCAAAACTTGCCCGGCCCTTTCGAAACAAAAGAACGGCGGAGTGAGAAAAGCCTCCGAACCGGAACCGGCGCCCCAGAAAGTGAAACCCTTTTGTGATTAAAAATGCATCGGCGGCATCTTTGCGGCTGATCGTATCCGAGATCTCCTGCCACAATTTCTCCGAAACCACTTCGTCCGCATCCACAAGGAAGATCCACTCAGTGTTGATTGGGATGTGGTCGAGCGCCCACTGACGCTTTTTCGGATAAATGCCGCGATACAAAAATTGATGGACTTCAGCGCCCCATTCCTCGCTGATCCGGGCAGTTTGATCTTGGCTCTGGGAATCGACCACGAGGATACGTTCCGCAGGCGAGAGGGATGCAAGGCACCGCGCAATATTGGCCTCCTCATTCTTCGCCGCTACCAAAACTGTGATCGGCTGTTTCGAGGTCATCAGAATAAAAGGCAGGAATGGTGACGTTCCGTGATCACCGAGTCAAAAGCCTCATAGATTTTGGCCCCCTCCGAATTGTCAAAACAATTTCTGGCCAGGGACTGTGCGGCGGGATCGGGAATTCCGACCGCCGCACTTCGCCGCAGCGCACGGATCAGCCCATCAGCAATCGGCTCGACCTTGGATTGAACGCGAAACACCGCTTCACAGGCCGGCCAGTCTGCAGCCACTCCCACCTCTTCACTGGCGACAACCGGAATTCCGGAAGCCAGCGCTTCGGCTGCGGTATGTCCAAAGTTCTCTTTCTGCGATACCAGGGCGAATACATTCGCCCGGGCGTAAGCCGATTTTAAGTCGTCTCCCTGCAGCATACCGGTGAAGAGGATGCGATTCCCGATCCCAAGCCGGCGCGCCTGCTTCTCCAGGACCGACCGATAACCTTCGTTGTCAGGTCCCACCAACATCATCATGGCTCCGGGGCGTTCAAAGCGCACTTTTGCCAATGCTTTCAAAAGCAGATCGAGGTTTTTGACCCAATTAATCCTTCCGACGAAGAGGATGACTTCACGCCCTTGAATCTGCGGAAAGCGCTCGTCCATCACAGAAGGGCTCGGCAGCGATCCCCAATGGGAGAGATCGACCACATGAGGAATGATAACCGATCGATTCAGTTTCCAAGCGCCCCTGGCCCGCTGTTCCTCCATCTGCGTCGTAAAGTGGACCAATGCGGCGCCTTCAACATTGGCGCGCTCCCATAGCAAACGCCAGGCGAACTTTTTCCATCGATTCCGGCGGATCACCACCGGATCCAGCATTCCGAGAGGGCTCAGACAGTACAGGGAACCGGATCTTCTCAAGGCAGAGAGGGAAAAAGTCGCGACCGGGTTCCAGAGGCTGAAGTTGTGGACGATATTAAATTCCCGGCTGTGATCGAACACGGATTTCACCAAAGCCGGTGAATACGGCAGATTAGGGAACAGTGGGCTCTGCTGCGCGGGAAAAGTCACGATCTCCAATCCGGTTTCCTTTTCCAGGCGAACTTGCGCCTCCCTGCCGCTCCCGCAGAGAGGCCACGTAGTCGTGTAGAGGACAACCCGGTGTCCAAATGAGGCCAGGGCTCGCCCGATCCCCAGCACTGATCCGGTCGGTCCTCCGGTTTCCTTTGCCAGCGAAGGGACGATCTGAAGGATGCGCAGCGAATGCATTTTGGGTGGTTAGTGGCTAGCGATGGTTAGCAGTTAGTGGTTAGCAGTTAGTGGAAAAGTGGCTTTCCAGATTTTTTGCAATTTTGTGATTAATTGTTACCTCTACCCAACCTGGGACCAATAGCCTGGCTAACCACTAATAACTAACGACTGTTTTTACCGCCTCGACATAAAGCGATTTGTCCAGCAGCGAGGGATCGGATTCAAAACGGAGTTGTTGCGGAGTGAAGCAGCGGCTGACGAACGGCTCTCTTCGCTCCACGGTCGCAAAACCTGCCTCGTTCAGCAATTCCTCCAGGAAACTCAAATCAAACATCGACAGATGCTGGTTTGCGCACAACAGGAAATTGTTAAATCTACCCCCGATGGATGAGAATTTGTCCGGCCATTCCGGCAACCTGGCTGCATTGTCCGTTGTAAAGGCATTGACGGCATATTCAAGCGACGGGACTACAAGCCGCAAAGTCCCGCCGGGCTTTATTGCCCGGTGAAACTCAATCAACAGCCTGCGGACTGTCTTGATCCTGAAGTGCTCCATTACGTGGGATACATAAATGCCGCGGATGCTGTTTGTGAAAAACGGCAATCCAAGCGTCACGTCGAGCCAGAGATCTTTCGTCTGAAAGATGTTTCCATCCACGTTGACCATACCTTCAATATACTTAGGACCACAGCCGATGTTCACCAGTGCATTTTCAAATCGATTCCGCCCGAACAATCGATTCCACCAATAGGATGCCAACGAGAGTTTCCCGAATGAAGCATAATAAAGGTCTTTTGTGATCTGGTTTTTCATACTGCTTTTTCAGGCGAGAAGAAAGTACCGCAGGTAGCGGACGGGCCAGTTCCCTTCCAGGTGGTGCCTCGGCAAAGCAAAAAGGTTGGCCGAGCGGTCGACGCTTCCTCG